>CAJQOX010000277.1 GCA_905480075.1 uncultured Aureispira sp.
GGGACAACCGGGCATGGACTTATCTCTGCTGAGCAGGGATATCATTGCAATGTCCACTACAATAGCCTTGTCGCATAATATGTTTGACGGAACCTTGTGTTTAGGTATCTGCGATAAGATTGTTCCGGGCCTGTTGATAGGGGCACTGAAATTCGGACATCTGCCCACTATCTTTGTCCCGGGCGGCCCTATGAAAAGTGGCATCACAAACGATGAAAAGGCATCTATCCGCCGACAATATGCACAGGGACTGATAACAAGGGAAGAACTGCTGAAAGGCGAATCCGCCTCCTATCACTCTGCCGGCACCTGTACTTTTTACGGCACCGCAAACAGCAATCAGATGCTGATGGAAATCATGGGACTTCATCTTCCGGGTTCCTCCTTTATTAATCCGGGTACTCCACTCAGGGATGCACTTACAACAGAGGCAGTAAAGCAACTGGTTAAAAATACAAGCGATGAATTTAAGACCCCTTTATATAAAATTATTACTGAAAAAACATTAGTCAACGGCATCATCGGTTTGCTTGCCACCGGAGGTTCTACCAATCACACCCTGCATATTCCGGCAATAGCGAAGGCTGCAGGCATCAAAATAGACTGGCAGGATTTTGCCGACCTCTCTGAAGTAGTTCCTTCTATTACAAGAGTATATCCAAACGGAAAGGCAGACATCAATCATTTTCAGGCAGCAGGTGGCATGTCATCTGTAGTTCGCACCCTGCGGGAGAACGGATTGCTGCACGATGATGTAACCACTGTGGTGGGCAAAGGAATGCAAGCCTATATCAATGAGCCTTACCTGAAGGATTCAAACAAGATCTATTATCGTCCCGGACCGGAAAAATCTCTGGATGATAAGGTAGTATGTTCAGCCGAAATGCCCTTTCATCCTGAAGGAGGTATCCGGCAACTCAAGGGGAATCTTGGAAAATCTGTCGTCAAAGTTTCCTCTGTAACAGAAAAACACATGGTAGTGGAAGCCCCTGCAATGGTTTTCGATGATCAGTACGATCTGATAACTGCCTTTAAGGAAGGGGAACTGCACAAAGACTTTATCGCTGTCATTCGTTTTCAGGGACCGAGGGCAAAGGGCATGCCCGAGCTGCACAAACTGAACCCCACCCTGACCGTCTTACAGAATCTGGGCTTCAAAGTGGCCCTTGTAACCGACGGACGCATGTCGGGGGCCTCGGGAAAGGTGCCTTCCGCAATACACTGTGTTCCTGAAGCCACGGAGGGTGGCCTGTTGGCCAAACTACAGAACGGAGACCCTTTATTGCTCGATTGCAACAAGGGAATACTGCAATGCCTGAATGAAGAAGAGGTTTCCAAAAGAAAAGCTGTCCCTGCCCCTCCTACAGCTAAGGGCAGCGGCAGAGAATTATTTGATAATATCAGGGCCCTGCTGAGTTCAAGCGATACGGGTGCTACAATATTTTAAGTATGATGATTCAAAATGGCATAGAACCTATTCTGCAGAGCAATTCCAGAATTCCTGTAGTCACTTTTAATAGTACGGATGAAGTGGAAACTATCCTGCAACGACTTATTTATCAGGGTGTTAACTGCATAGAAATAACCTTGAGAACAGATGCTGCTGTAGCTTCGATAAAAAAATGCAAATCTATTGCCCCTCCTGATTTCAATGTGGGTGTGGGCACTGTTATCAGCAAGGAACAGGTAAAAATCTGTATGGACCTGCAGGTGGATTTCATGGTAAGCCCGGGTTCTTCTGCTTTTATAGTGGAGGAGATGCAAAACTCCGGCATCCCCTATCTTCCCGGTGTGATGACCCCTACGGAAATCATAGCTGCAAGGGGAAGAGGATGTAATTTCCTTAAATTATTCCCCTTCAATATTGCCGGCGGGGAGAAAGCGATAAAGAGCTATTCGAAAGTTTTTCCCTCTGTGAAATTCTGCCCTACCGGAGGCGTTGGCAAAAATAATTTTCAAGACTTGCTTGATATGGATAATGTTATCTGTGTCGGCGGTTCATGGCTGGTAAAATGATTTTTACCGACTAAAGGTAAATTAATGTTTAGGATCCTGTCTTAATTATTTTCTTTTATTCAAAAATTTAACAATTAAAAATTTGATATTGAATATTTTTTTCATAAATTAACTTATAGTAAAAAATACAATAACCTTTATCCGGAATATATGTATCAATTCTATCTGCTGATTTTTATTCTTTCTGTCAATTTCTCCTATGCGGCAACCTTTATTGTTGATAATAACGGGGACATCGACAATAATGCAGGTTATATAGTTGCAGACGGTTCAAATACCCTCAGGAAATGTATACGTCTGGCAAACGCCAATCCCGGAGCAGATATTATAAATTTCAATATTTCAGGTTCAACATTAATTACCAATACGATCGGTGGCGGTGGGGCTTGGTTTTCGATAACAGACCCGCTGACAATTGACGGGTATTCGCAAACCGGTGCTTCGGCCGGGAACCCTGTTATTGAACTTAACGGTGGCTCTCTCGGAAAATGGTATACCCTTGAATTAATAAATGGTTCTTCCAATTCTGCAATTAAAGGCTTGATAATCTATGGATCAAATATAGGAATTAGAATGGATCCGAATACAGGAAACAACTCTGTATCGGGCTGTTTTATTGGTACTGATAATACTGGAAATGCAGCTGCTGCCAATCCGGTGACTGAACATGGTATTCGTGTGGAAGGTTCTTCAAACAATTTGATCGGTGGAAGTGGCGGACTAATAGACAGGAATGTCATTGCCTCCTGCTTGCAGGAAGGTATCCGGTTTGAAGCGCCGGCTTCTTCAAACAACACAGTAAACGGGAATTTTATTGGCATAGGTGCAGACGGTATTACAAAGATCGGAAATAGAAACGGTATTTTGGTTGACCAGGTATCAAATGGTGTAATTGGTGGAGGAAATGCCAATGAAGGAAATATCATTTCCGGCAATAATGAACGGGGTATTTTTTTTATTAACTGCGACAACTTCATCATTAAGGGAAATATTATTGGTTTGGCTTCAGACCTTTCTACTATAGTAAACAATACCTTTCCGGGAATAGAAATGATCGCCGGGTCGGATTTTGGACAGATCGGTGGCAGCGGCCCTGAGGAAAGAAATTACATATCAGGAAATACCAGCAACGGATTGCTTTTCAATGATTGTAACAATATTACGATTCAAGGGAATTTCATTGGTGTTGCAGGAGATGGAGTAACCGGAAGACCTAATATCGGAAATGGTATATTGGGTATAAATTGTGAGTTCATGACTATTGGAGGAAGTACCAAAGGCAAGGGCAATGTAATTTCTGCGAATACCGCTCATGGGATTAGTATTTTTGGTCTTGATTCAAGAAATACAACCATTCAGGGAAATAAAATAGGTGTTTCTCTGAACGGGTTAACCGCATTGGGTAATGGTGCAATAGGAATAGAATTAAGTGAAAACGAAAATTCTCAGATCGGTGGATTAAATGCAGCTTCAAGAAATATTATCTCCAACAATTCGGCTATGGGAATATTTCTCATGGCTTCTCCCGGAACCGTCGTTGAAGGAAATTATATTGGAGTAGACGGAAGTGGAAACACAGATATGGGTAATTTGCAACATGGCATCTCTGTAACAAACTCAGCTAATATCAGAATAGGTGGTTCTTCCTGGGGATGCAGGAATATTATATCAGGAAATAATCTTAATGCGGTGGAACTCGCAGGAACTTCCTCCGGTGCAATTATTAAAGGTAATTTCATGGGTGTCGGGGCCGATGGCTCGACCTTGATAAAAAATGATGAAAACGGAGTCCGGTCTATTCAGGATGCGCACTCTATGACAGTAGGGGGCCCTTTACTTGTAGAAAGGAATGTGCTTTCAGGAAACGGACAGTTTGTGGTTGATACTGATCCTGACAATGGCTTCGTGGGGGATGGTGTCCGAATTTTAGGCACTGACAATCATATCATTCAGAACAATTACATTGGAACAGATTCTACAGGCACTATTGGTATTGGAAATCATTGGGCAGGGGTGTCTATCAACGACATCAGCTTAAACAATCAGATTCTGGACAATCTGATATCAGACAACAGAAATGAAGGTATCTGGATTTATAATAACTCATCCAACAACCTGATATTACGAAATATCATTGGTGAAGATATTAATGGTGTACCGATGGGCAACTGGGACTATGGGATTGTTATGGATGTCAACGGAACTAACGGAAATATTATAGGGGGCAGTTTAGCCAATGCAAATATTATTGCGAACACAAGAGGGGAACGTCCGGGGCTTAATGGTCATGGTATTACTATTGCTTCAGGCGCCGGAAATAATAATGAAATAACCTTCAACGACATTCATTGCAATGCCGGAATGGGAATATTACGTCAGGGGATATCAAATGCAAATCAGGCAGCACCTGTAGTTACTGCATCAAATGCCAATGACATCAGTGGAACGGGTAACAATGGCAGAATAATACATATTTACAGAAATATTACTGCAGACGGTGGTGTGGACTGTGACTGTGAAGGGGAACTTTTCATTGGAAGCACTTCTGTAACAGGTGGCACTTGGTCCTTTACACATAACCTTGGCTTAAATGCAGCTGAAGCATCGGCAGTCACTGCCACACAGACAACAACGGGAGGTAGTACTTCTGAATTTTCCAATTGTATCCCTCCGATTTTATTGCCTACAGAACTAATTCATTTTGAGGGATATAAATCCAACTCTATAGTTTACATGAACTGGATTACAGCAACTGAAAACAATTCAGATCATTTCAGTATTGAAAAATCTTATGATGCCATCATATGGAAAAAAATGGGGGAATTATTGGCAGCGGGACAATCAACAACTCAGGTCAGTTATCATTTTACTGACAATTATATTGATAATAATAAAAAAGGGTATTACTACCGCCTGAAACTATTTGATGATGACGGAAGTTTTGACATTTCAAAAATTATTTTTGTGGAAAACGGTAATGCAGCCTCAAATCAGATCAGAATTTTTCCTAATCCTTCAACAGATGAAATAAATATTACCGGATTGAATATAAAAAATGAAACTGATTATTCTATCTATAATATTACCGGTATAAAAATCAGTCAAACTCTTGTAATTTCAAAATTAAACGATCATCTGATGAATTTAAATATAAGCAGTCTTCCTGCCGGAATCTATTATTTAGTAATTAATTCAGGAGAGCAAAAAAAATTATTTATAAAACAATAATGAATTGTTTATTTTCCCTTGTTCAACATCAATTTCTACAATAATTTTTATTATGAAAAGTATTCTCACCTTTATTTTCACCCTTGCCTGTTTTTTTTCCTACAGCCAATATCAAATAATCTGGTCTGATGAATTTAACGGCAGTAACTTAGACAGCAACAAATGGAACTACGACATCGGGCAGGGAGTATGGGGTTGGGGAAATAATGAACTTCAATATTATACCAACGACAGCAGCAATATAAGAGTAGATACGGGATATTTACACATTACGGCAAAACAGGAAAATATGGGTACTGCCAATTATACCTCTGCCAGAATTAAAACTCAAAATAAATTTGATTTTCAATATGGAAAAACCGAGGCGAGGATTAAATTACCCATGGGACAGGGTTTGTGGCCTGCATTTTGGATGTTGGGTTCCAATATCACTACTGTAGGCTGGCCTCAGTGCGGTGAAATAGACATAATGGAACATGTCAATAATTCCTCCATGATTCATGGAACTCATCACTTCGACAATAATGGTCATGTTTATAATGGCAACTCTATTAGTACTACTCCTTCAGATTTTCATATTTATGCTGTAGAATGGAATGCCGATAGTATTAAGTGGTTCCTGGACGGACAACTTTTTTTCCAAACAGATATTACCTCTCCGGCTAAGACAGAATTTCATAACCCGTATTTTTTAATCCTCAATCTGGCTGTTGGAGGTGTATGGCCCGGAAGTCCTAATGCTAGTACCGCTTTCCCTTCTACTATGTTAATTGATTATGTCAGGGTATATCAGGACACTTCTTTTAATAATGACCTTGAGATCACGGTAGATGTATGTTCTGCGAACCCTTCATCTGTAAGAATGGTAGGTCCTTTGTGGAATAACTGGGATCCGGTTTCAGGACCAAACGGAGTGGACAACGGTGATGGCAGCTGGACCTTTACTTTATCACCTGCACCGACAACTTCGTTAGAGTATTTGATTTCCGTTGATGGAAATTATGAAAGTCTGATTGGCGATATGCAGGACGGAGGCAGCTGTGCCCCGGTAACTGATTTCTGGAGCTACGCAAACAGACTGTGGAATCCGGGCGATGGACTTGACATTAGTATTAACTATGACAGATGTGTTCCTTGCAGTTATCCGGATGTTTCCATAACAGTTGAATTTTGTGATACTACCGGATTGGGCATTGCAAAACTCGTAGGCCCGATATATGGGTGGAACTATAGTTTTGCCAAAGAGGGTACAAATAATGGTGATGGTACCTGGACCTTTAATTTTACACCTGCTCCGGTAGACACCCTTGAATATTTGATATTCAGAGATGGTATAGCAGAAAACCTGATTGCTGATATGCAAAATGGTGGTAACTGTGCTCCCGCTACAGACTTTTCAACCTATGCCAACAGACGATGGACTCTTCAAGATGTAGATAGTGTTAGTAGCACTTTTGATTCCTGTAATACATGTAACGGCAATTCTATTTCTTTGGGAATTTTAAACATTTCAGCACAGGATGCCATTTGTAATGGTGAAAATACCGGGTCTGTATCTGTCAACGCTTATGGTGGCACCCCCCCGTATGTATATCAATGGAATACGGTTGGATCGGATAGTACACAATCTGTTTCAGGCCTTGCAACAGGAGTATATACGGTCAGTATTTCTGATATTAGTGGATTCATAGTTATTGATTCAATTATAGTGAACGAACCGGCTGCTTTTACAATAAGTATCATTACGGATGATACTTCATCATGCGGTAATTGTAATGGTTCTGCTTCAGCATTTCCTGTTAATGGAAACAGCCCTTTTCAATTTTTATGGAATGACAGTAATGCACAAAACAACCAAACAGCTTTGGGTTTGTGTCCGGGTAATTATTCAGTAAGTATTCAGGATACTGACGGTTGTCAGGCTACAGAGTCAATTAGTATTCTAAATGGTGGCATTGTCAGCTCCTCAATAAATTCATCGTCAGGAAATTATACTATCTGTGACAGCTTGGCACTCGTTCTTACTGCATCTGGAAATTATGCTGGTTATTTATGGTCAAATGGTGAAACAAGTACAGGTATTTCCGTATTCAATTCCAATACTTATAGCGTCACCGTTACCGACAGCCTGGGTTGCAGTTTGATTCAATCTGTAATAGTAGATGCTTTCAACAGTCCTTCCGGTACAAATTTTCAGTATACCGCTACCGGACTAAACTTGAATTTCATTACCAACCCCGGATATAATTACTTATGGAATTTCGGTGATGGCGACACCTCAATTCTACAGAACCCACAACACCTTTACGATAGTGCAGGAACTTATACTGTTATACTGTACACAAGCAACCCTTGTGGTAATGATAGCAGCTCTCTACAAGTAACCGTTTCGTTAGTCACTGGTCAAAATCTAATTTTTCCAAAAGAAAATATTACTATATTCCCTAATCCTTTTAAAAATTATTCTACAGTTTCATTTTACAATCCGGAACATCAAAAACATCAATTTAATTTAATGAATAGTCAAGGCAAAATCATTCGTCAATATATTAATATCACAGAGGAAAGCTTCAGAATAAAAAAGAATAATCTTTCTACAGGAATATACTTTTATACTCTGTCTGGCCCCTTGTTAAGAATATCTGGAAAACTATTGGTAGAATGATAGAATAAGCAACTTACCTGAGCAGGGTAAGTTCTCCTTTGTACACAACCTCTTCCCTACCCGGCAATTTCCAGATAATCAAATATATGTAAACATCCTGAGCTTGTTCAACTCCATTGAGATTACCATCCCAATATCCTTCTGAGTTATCGCAGACTACATTTCCCCAACGGTTAAAAATCTTGAATTCTGAAATATAATTCACATTCAGATCCACTACTCTAAATACATCATTATAAGAATCTCCATTGGGAGAAAAAGCATCTGGAATCTGAGGATCAAGCAAATTCATTACCAGCAGAAAGACGGTATCGGACACCACACAACTATCGGCAGAAATAGCTTCAATAAAATAGGTATAATAACCTAAAGAATCAGGATCAGTATCTGTCAATGGTGCAAAAACATTACCTATTCCAGGACTTCCGGGACCAACTGCTGTCCATAAATAAGAAACTCCTTGAACAGATTGATCGGAACCTGCATTCAACGCCGGAGGAGTATCTCCAAAAAATACTGAGTCAACACTTATCGAAGCAGATAATGAAGGAACAAATGGATTGATAAGTAAAATAGTATCTGATACTTGACAAGCATTTATATCCGTAACCGTAAGTATATAGCTACCGGCAGACAAAGATGAAATAGATATATCCGTAGACGAATTGGACCACTCAAAAGAATAGGCAGCTGTACCTCCATTGACTGATGCCGATAAAATCCCTGTAGAGTCTGCATAACAATCCAATCCGGAAATTACAGCAAGATCCAACATTAAAGAATCCGGGGCCTCAATAAGGACAGAGTCAATTACAAAACAAGCACCATTATCAGTAACAGTAACATAGTAATTATCCGGCCCCAAGCCTGAAATTGTCTGAGATGTCTGACCCCCTGACCATAAAAACTGATACGCAGGATTTCCGCCTGTAACATTGATAGAAACAACAGCGTTCATCGAATCAGGACAAGAAATCTGTGCACCATTATAATTGCTTAATACAGCAACTGAATCACTTAAATCAGAAATATTTACCACCACATTTAGAGCCGCAGTATCAAAACAGCTTCCAGAGCTCAAAAGAATATAATAGGTCCCTGAAGAAGCAATTGAAGAGGGATTCGTAAGTATCGTCTGAATTGAAGAATCAGAAAAATAGGAAAAAGTCCCTGAACTTGAACCAGCAGTAATTCCACTATCTGTAATATCTGCAGTAGCGGGACTGCAAACAACCAAAGAATTTGTTACAATTAAATCGATTTCAGGATCAACAGTTACGTTGACTAAAAGGTTATTACCCAGGCAACCTGAAGACAATGGAGTAACTGTATATACAACCTGCTGAGGGACATTTGAATTATTGATTAATGTATTAATAATTGAATCCGAAGACTGAACTACTGTACTTTCTCCTGAAACATTTGGATTATTAGTAGCCTGCCATGAAAAAGTTGTGCCGGGAACAGAGCTATTCAGAACAAGGCTTGCCGTCTCACCAGAACAAATAGAAAGTGGGTCAGGAATAGCTGTAGCAACAGGAGCATTACAATTGCAGGAAGGGTTGCTTACATTGGTAAACATATTTACACTACAGATCTGTTGGTTTTGATCAGACCCGCCTGAGCCTGCCGTAAAGCCCCAATAAACTGAAGTGGGATCTGCAAAATTTGTTCTGATATCGCCATTATATGTAGCAATAAGAGCAGAATCAAAATAAATCATATATTCCGTATTTACAACATCCCAGATAATGCAAACATCATGATCCAGACCATCCGTAACGGCTCCCGAAGCTGGAAGTAAACAGGTTGGTGCAATCAAAGCATTAGAAGCCAATTGTATGCCATCGGTCTGAATGGAAACATGGTCACAGGAAATATCATTAATATTACCCAGTCCAGGGTTGTTAAAGTCCCAGGCAGCACCAGAATTGTCCCAGATATCAAATTCTACAACTACCGAAGGATCAATAATACAATCACCCCCAAGACATCCAACTGTATTTCCTACGGAATATCCTATTCCTCCTCCTGCTCCTCCAATAACAGAAGGCACGCCTTCAGTCTGTAGAACAAAGGCTATACCATCACCGGAATTGACAGCATCAAAATTAGCCTTAAAAGATAATTTAAAAGACTCATTCAAGTTAATGAAATCACATGCCCATATTGCTCCACTATTGAAAGCCGTTTGAGTCAACGAAACACAACTACCCGACACCAACGACTGATTTTTTACACTGTAACCATTAGAAGAACAATTGTTAGCTCCTCCAGTGGAAGGATTCAAGGGTATACCGTTCAAAGATATTACCTGAGCACTAATTGGTATGCTAATGATTGTCCACAAAAAAATAAGTACTTTATCCATCAATTCCAGATCTAATTATGATTCAAATATTTTCCCAATATATAAAAAAATTAGCTTTTGGTAAAAATTACAATAAGATATTTTCGCTATTACTCTCAAATACATTATATTTCATTATAAAAATATGAGAATAATATTGTTTCTCCAGATTCAAAAATTTCTGATGAAATCTTTATATCTGATAAAAAAAGAACCTTTAGACTACACCTTCGAATTATCGGCCGAAAGTACATATATAATAATCTGATGGAGATGAAGAATAAAAAAGGGAAAACTATCAAAAATAAATCCCCCTTTAATTGAAGGATATTTAAGACGTTATGTTTTTGTGATTGACGGTATTAAAACTGCCGGTATGAATTTTCCTTTTTTGTAAATAAAATCACTTATAAATAAAAACTAAGGTTTTTATGGAACTTTAATATTCCAAAACAAGAGTTTGGTGCTACTTATAATAGTATTTAGAAAAATCGGATCGCTATAATTTATTTTTTTTTAACCTTAACAAGGTTCATTTCAAAGTCATTTTTCAAATAAAAATATAAAAAAAAAGTCTTTTAGTAAAAATTACCATAAGTATTTTATATATTGTAGTTATCATTAAGTTAAAATTGGATTTATGTACAAACTACTCTTTACTGCATTCCTTTCGATTGGGTTTACCATATTCTCAATTGCGCAAAACAGTTCTTTAAGTGGAACTATTACAAGCGAAAACAATGAACCTCTTATGGGAGTTCGAGTTGCTATTAAAGGTACAAACAATGCAGTTGCTACTGATTTAGATGGAAAATATACAATTCAAGCACAAGTCGATAGTTCAACTGTCCTTGCTGTCTACTACATCGGTTATCAAAGTCAAGAAATAATGGTTCTTGGTAGAAAAATCATCGATATTCAATTGATGCCTATCAGTGAAACTATTGAAGAACTCATTGTAGTAGGATACAGCAAATCCAGTGTAAAGGAATTGACAGGAGCTACTTCTCAAGTACGTGGAGAAGAAATCGAAAAAATGAATGTATCAAGAGTTGATCAAGCTTTACAAGGTAAAATAGCAGGT
>CAJQOX010000278.1 GCA_905480075.1 uncultured Aureispira sp.
CTAAATCTTTCGCTTCTACCCTTTCTCCTTGGATCGTTACGCTCGATGCACTCGAACCTTTCCGTACTGAGGGCTATGATCAAGACCCGGAAGTACTCCCTTATCTGAAATATTCAGGGAAAAAGAATTATGATATTAACCTGCAGGTAGCGATTCAACCCGAAAATGGCAATCCACACGTAGTTTGTAATTCCAACTTTAAACATATGTACTGGACTATGACTCAGCAACTCGCACACCATACGGTGAATGGTTGTAATGTCAACCCAGGCGATATGTGCGCATCCGGGACTATTTCCGGACCTACGCCGGATAGCTTTGGTTCTATGCTCGAAATTTCATGGAAAGGGACTAAACCGGTCGATATGCCCGATGGTACGCAACGTCGCTTTATTAATGATGGTGATACGGTTATTATGACCGGATGGGGCGAAGCTAATGGGGTCAGAATCGGTTTCGGTTCTTGCTCAGGTAAAGTCTTGCCCACACGCTGATTTTGTTATTGTTATGATAATTTAATGCAAAGGGCTTTGTAGTTCTTTGCATTTTTTGTTTTTTTGTCCTTCTGTTATCAATTTTTAAAATTTTTAAATTTTTTATCTTGAAATCTTTTATCAAATTTTTAGCTTTCGTAACGGTAGGTGTTGGTATATTATACTTTGTATATATTAATCAGGCTGCAAGTTATGAGGTCGAATGTGCTTGTAAAGAAGGTGGATGCGAATTTGAAAATCTTATTGATAAAATTACCAATGATTTTAAAGGTGCTTCTCCCTTTTGGTTATTGATGATTTGCCTGGCTTTTATGATCTCAAACATAAGCCGTGCACTCCGATGGAATCAACTAATTGAACCGCTCGGTTATAAACCCAAAACATTTAATACCTTCTTCGCCACTATGGTTGGATATATGGTCAACCTTGCTTTGCCACGTGCTGGCGAAATTGCAAAACCCGCAATGGTAACCAAATATGAAAAAATTCCACTGGAAAAATTAGTAGGTACTATTGTCGTAGACAGGGTCTTTGATGTTTTGATGTTGCTGATTGTGACAGGAATTACTTTCTTAACTCAATTTAATTACCTTTATAATTTCTTGTTCGGTGAAGGGATCCCCTCTGTTGAATGTGCTACGCAAACGGTAGATAATACTTCTTCTTCTTTTCCTTGGCTGATGATTTTTCAAATAGCTGTAGGGCTTGGTATACTGGTATTTATTATATTAGTTATAAAGTGGAAGACAATAAAAAAGACCGCTATAGCTCAAAAAATAATTGGAATCCTCCTAAGCTTTGTTGCTGGGATGAAAACGGTTTTTAAATTAAAAAGCCCTTTGATGTTTTTTGTCCATACTATTGTAATATGGACAATGTACTACCTGATGATGTACCTCTGTTTCTTTGCCTACGCACCCACTTCCGGTCTTTCACCTATGGCTGCTTTGCTTGCTTTTACTTTTGGAACCTTTGGAATGGTAATCCCCTCACCTGGAGGTATGGGGACATATCAGTATGCAGTAACTGCAGCCCTGGTTATTTATGGGGTTGGAAATGCAGACGCTTTTGCCTTCTCGAACATTATTTTCTTTACCATAAGCTTGTTCTGTAATATTATTTTTGGAGTACTCGCCTATATTTTAGTCCCAATTTATAATAAAGGCTATGAACCTGTTTTGCCTGAAGATAATCTCTCAGCATGAAACCCTTCTATAATAAAATAGCAAACAAAATTGAAAACCTGAAGGAGGCTTCTGATACCGTTCAGAAATGGAAAAATGAAGGATTGAAGGTCGTTTTTACCAACGGTTGCTTCGATTTAATTCATTTAGGACATTTGTACTATATTGCTGAAGCAGCCTCAATGGGGGATAAACTCATAATTGCTGTCAATTCCGACGAATCTGTAAAACGCCTAAAAGGACCCCACAGGCCAATTAAAGATATAAAAAGTAGAATTAACCTCCTCGCCAGCCTGCAAATGGTCGACCTGGTAGTTCAGTTTGAGGAGGATACTCCGCTTAATATCATTAAAACGCTCCTCCCCGATGTCCTCGTAAAAGGAGGCGACTGGAAAATAAAGGATATCGTCGGGTCAGATGTCGTAATCAATAATAAGGGTCAGGTGCTTAGCCTCTCCTTTCTTGATGGCTACTCTACTACTCTTCTCGAAAAGAAAATAAAAAATAGTTAATCATCGCTTTCCTGCTAAAGTCTTTGGGCTTCTGACAAAAAAATAGCAACTTAGCACTTAATTTATTTTTAAGAACTGAAAAATTCAGGACATCATCATGAAATCTACCTCGCTTGAATTAAATGCTGTTTCCCTCGAAGCGGAAATGAATTGGTTGTTTAATGTCATTAAAACAAGAATGGACCTGAGGTTTAATCAAAGTGGTAAGTATTCAAGTGTCTATGAAGTGCCTTTGCCTTCTCTTAAGGAAGATTCTTACTACTCAAGAATTATTAAACATTGTGAATTCGGATTTAAAGAACGTATCATTCTTGCTCTTAGCATCGCTCCACATATAAAACCTCAGGTGCTTGACAGGTTTTTTCTGAAAAATAAAATGTATGATCGTATCTATACTGAATTCGGTGGTCTAAAAGGACGCTATCACAGTGGCTTTATCCCTACAGGAGATACCGCTGCCTTTCTTATTGCTGGCGCTAATATCGAAGAAAGAATCCATCTTGTTGACCTTTTTAAACCCGAACATTCTTTCTATAAAAATAATATCCTCAAACTGGACCTCAAACAGGGGAATGAACCGCTATTCAGCAGCGGGCTCGAATTAAGTGAAGAATATCTTAGTTTCTTTACTTCCGGAAATGCCTATAAACCAGACTTTAGTACCAGTTTCCCCGCTAAACGACTTTCTACAAAACTCGATTGGACTGATTTGGTCCTCGACCCGAATGTGCTCGGTGAAGTAGCCGAAATTTCCGCCTGGCTCGAACACCAAAATACTATCATGAATGAATGGGGACTGTCCAAACAATTGAAAAAAGGCTACCGTTCCTTGTTTTATGGCCCTCCGGGGACAGGGAAAACATTGACTGCTTGTTTGGTCGGTAAACAAATGGGCCTCGATGTTTATAGAATAGATTTGTCGCAGGTTGTCTCCAAGTTTATTGGTGAAACTGAAAAAAATATGTCTAATATTTTTGATCAGGCCGAAAATAAAAACTGGATCCTCTTTTTTGATGAAGCGGATGCCTTGTTTGGTAAACGTACCGCTACCTCCGATTCCAAAGACAGACATGCTAATCAGGAAATTGCTTACCTCTTGCAAAGGGTAGAGGACTTTTCAGGGGTTGTCCTCCTCGCTACCAACCTGAAAGCAAATATGGACGCTGCCTTTACCAGACGTTTTCAATCTATTATTTATTTCCCCGCTCCTAATGTCGAACAAAGACAAATACTCTGGGAAAATAGCTTTAAATTTGTTGAAAAAGATCAGGATGTTGACTTCTCCGTAATCGCTAATGATTACAAAGTTACAGGCGGAAGTATTATTAATGTACTAAGATTCTGTTCCCTTAATGCGCTCAGAAGAGGAAGTAATTCTGTTTGTATGGAGGACATTACGGATGGTATCAAAAAAGAACTCCGTAAAGAAGGTAAAACAATGTAAATACTCCCTTTTTGAATTTTTTAAAATTTAGTTTTTTTGTTAAATGTATCTTAGCGTTGTCCCAAATCAAGGGTTCTTCTTTATTATTGTTTACTTTTATCTCTGTTACCGATTTTATACCTGTTACTAACTTAATCTGATAGCTTTATTTAATCCGATATCTTATATAGTGAACTCTTTAGCCTTAATTTCAAATTTAATTTTTCAATACTCCAATTGGTTTATCTGCCTCTGTGTCCTCACAGGCCTACTTTATGCTTTTTCCTTCTATTTTAAATTTAAGGGGTTTGCAGAACAATCACAAAAACTTAATAAACAACTCGGGGTCTTAAGGTTTCTATCTGTTACTATTATCTGCCTCATGTTGCTCTCGCCGGTAATTAAAAGATCCTTAACCCAGTCTGAAAAACCAGTCGTTGTCCTCGCTCAGGATAATTCAGAATCTGTCGGCCGTACCTTGTCGGAAGAGGCGCGTATAAAATATAAAGAAGAAATCGAAAACCTCAAAGAACAACTCAATAAGGATTTTAATCTTAAAGTGTATTCTTTCGGTGCTGAGATTAAAGAAGGCCTGGATTTGTCCTTTACAGATAAAGCTACTGATATCTCTGGATTTATGCAGGAAATGTATGACTTGTTCAGCAATCAGAATGTAGGTACTATTATCTGGGCATCTGATGGTATCTATAATCAAGGGGCTAATCCGGTTTATTTAGGAAGTAAACTGAATACGCCCATCTTTACTATTGCACTGGGCGATACTGTACCTCAAAAAGATTTGGTTGTCAAAAAGGTGTATAGTAATCAAATATCTTATCTCGGGGATAAATTTAATGTACAGATTGATATTGCTGCTATCAATTGTATGGCCGCAAAATCTAAATTGTCTGTCTTTGCAAATGATAAAAAAGTAATTGAAAAAATTATTAATATTGATAATGATGACTTTTTTACTACGCATGAAATTATCCTGGAAGCAACTAAAAGCGGCGTTCAGAAATATACTGTCTCCCTCAGCCCCGTTCCCGGTGAAATTACTAAGGTAAATAACTCTAAAGATTTTTATATCGATGTGCTCGATGCCAGACAAAAAATTCTCCTCCTGGCTGAATCTCCGCACCCCGATATCGCAGCCCTGAGAAGAACGGTTGCCAACAATAAAAATTATGAAGTTGAAATCAAATATGCTGATAAACTGACCGAATCTGTCGCCAAATATGACTTTGTTGTCCTTCATCAATTGCCAAGCGCCAGAAATACGGTCTCCAATGTTTTAAATACACTCCGTACTAAAAAAATCCCCCACCTCTTTGTTGTGGGTACGCTGACTAATTTGCCAAACTTTAATCAGGCACAGTCTCTTCTTAGAATAGATCAGAGAGGTCCGCAGAATAATGACTCTGAAGGGGTGCTCGATCCCTCTTTTAATGTTTTTACGCTTGATGATGATATCAAGGATATGATCGCTAATCTTCCTCCGGTTACTACGCCTTTTGCTGAGTTTAATGCTAAAGCAGATGCTGATGTCCTTTTTTATCAACGTATTGGGGCAATAAATACTGATTATCCTCTTTTAGTTGTAGGCGAAGAACAGGGGGTGAAAAAAGGGGTGATCGCTGGAGAAGGGATATGGAAATGGCGCATCTTTGACTTTGTTCAGAATCAATCGCATATCCTCTTTGATGATTTGATGGGCAAAATAATTCAATTCCTCAGTACCAAAGAAGACAAAAGAAAGTTCAGAGCCTTCGTAGGAAATACTCTTTTTAATGAAAATGAATCTATTATAGTTGATGCCGAACTCTATAATAGTAATTATGAACGAATCAATACACCCGAAACCAGATTGATTATTACTAATGATAAAGAGGAAGAATTTCCCTTTACTTTCAGTAAAACCGAATCTGCTTATGTACTCAATGCAGGAAGATTCCCGGCAGGGTCTTATAAGTTTGAGGCCTCTACTGTCTTTAATGGTCAGGAATATAAATCAGGAGGTGCGTTTTCTGTCAAATCTATTCAACTCGAGGTCTTTGAAACAACTGCAAACCATCAATTACTCCATCTTATCAGCTCCCGAAATGGTGGAAAGGTGGTCTACCCTGATCAGATGGCGCAATTGGTTGAAATGATTAAGAATAAAGGCTTCGCTAAACCTGTCCTCTACGAAACGGTAAAAACCCGATCCCTTATCCACTTTAAATGGATCTTTTTCCTTATTTTATCGCTGCTTACCCTCGAATGGTTCCTCAGAAGATTTTTTGGGTCTTATTAATTACTTTTTTGCCGATCCCTTATCTATTCCTTCTTTTCTGTTAGAAAACGGAAGGAAATGGAAAAAGTAAGGTGTACTTCTGGAATGAATACAACTATTCACTTAATTTATCGGATTGTCAGATTAATTATTAGATGATTAAACGTATATTCCTTTGACCATTATTCCGATGCTATATTTTTTATGTACCGGTTGTAATGAGGGATTTTTACAAAATAAACATCATATACAAATAAGACAAATATGAAATATATAGCTACGTTGGCCGCACTTGCCTTCTCTGTAACCACTGCCCTTACGCAGTCTTCATCGATATTCCTGCAGAATAATACTTCTCTTGATCTTCAGGTCAGTGCTGTACAAAGTGGTACGCATACTATGAGTGGAAGTGAATGGGACCTCAAGGCAACTGAGATGTATCCCTGGGAAATGCAAAAAGAAATTCTCAATACCAACAGAGATGCTGGCATTCATAATGGGGAAACTTTCTATTTTGATGTCTCTGTATGGCATGGTACTGATACTTTTGTGATGCAGCTCAAATTGAATGGTAATTTGATAGGCTCTGATATGGACCACTCGCTCAAAGGAGATGGTTTTGACCATTCCTGGTATGATGGTTCCGGCTTTCAAGAACAGTCTCTGTCTTTCGCTGGTATTCCGGTTACTATCAAATACAGGGCAGATGGCACCGATTTGTTCTTTAATAGGAATATTGTTTTTGCTATTCACCATGATACAGCTCCCTATGTTATCGATTCTGCTGATTTTAACAATCCTAATGTCTTGAATGTACTTTCCTATAATGTTCAGTTTTTACCCTTTGGAGTGGTTGGACTTGCCTTTGCGGCAGAAAGAGGGGATTATATTCCTACTGAATTAAATCCCTGGCAGGATGTCGTGATTGTTCAGGAGGCTTTTGATGATAGCCCAAGGGATAATAACCTGATTCCGGCTATGACGGCTGCCGGCTTTCCTCACAGAACCGATATCCTAAATAATGATCAATTCCCTGTATGGAATGGTGGGGTGATGATTTTCAGCAGATGGCCCATAGAATTTGAAGATGAATATGATTATCGTAGTTGTGATAATAATGCTCAGGATTGCCTTGCTGCAAAGGGAATTATGTATGCCCGTATCAATAAACTGGGTAAAAAATACCACGTTTTTGGTACGCATGTCGAAGCAGGGGGTAATGCCAATGATATTGCTATCAAAAAAGAACAGTTCGGTGAACAAAGGGATTTTATC
>CAJQOX010000279.1 GCA_905480075.1 uncultured Aureispira sp.
ATCGGATGTTCCGGAGGCAAAAGATAAGGAGCAATATCAGGAAATTGCAGAGCTGCTGCAGGAACATCAAATCAGCAGATTCATAGGCATTGGTCCCGCCCTGACGAAGTATAAATCCCTCTTTGACGGGCTGGCAAAGAGCAGTTTTTTTGAAAACACCTCGGATTTTACAGCAGCTATCGGCCGGTCTGTATTTTTTGAACGGGAAAGCATCTTACTCAAGGGCGCAAGGTCTTTCGGTTTTGAAAAGATAGCACAACAACTCAAAAAGAGAATTCACGGAAGCATGCTCGAGATCAGCCTGACTGCCCTGAAAAACAACCTGCAGGTCTACAAGAACTGCCTCCGTAACGATACAAAGATCATGGTGATGGTCAAGGCTTCGGCCTACGGCAGCGGATCTCGCGAAATTGCACAACTGCTGCAGTACAATCATGTAGATTATCTGGGGGTTGCCTATGTCGACGAGGGCGTCAAGCTCAGACAAGAGGGAATTTATCTGCCGATCATGGTGATGAATACAGCGGCACATGAATTTGAGATACTGTATCAGCATGAGCTGCAACCTGCCCTGTTCAGCTTTTCCCTGCTGGAAAAATTTATTATCTTTCTGAGATCAAAAAAACCACAAAACCCCTACCCTGTTCATATAGAGATAGACAGCGGTATGCACCGCCTGGGCTTTCAGGAAAAAGAGGTCGACAACCTGATATCGAGGTTAAAACAATCGAAAAAATTAATTCGCACAGCCGGTATCTTCTCACATTTGGCAGCCTCTGACGAAGCACTGCACGATTCCTTCAGTTTACTACAGGCAGAGATGTTTATGAGGCAGGCAGACAAAATAGAAAAAGCATTGGCTTGCAAGAGCATCAAACATCTGCTGAACTCTTCGGGAATCAGCCGCCTGAGCCAATATCAATTCGATATGGTCCGCTTGGGTATAGGTTTGTATGGTTACGATGCAAAAAAGACACTCATAAAACTGGAAAATGTCCTGCAGTTCAAGACCTGTATCTCTCAGATCAAACATTTGAAGTCTGGTGATACTATCGGCTACAGCAGAATGGCTAAGGTGGAAAAAGACAGCACAATCGCCGTTTTAGCGATCGGTTATGCCGATGGTTTTCTGAGAATCTTTGGCAATGGCAATTCTTCTGTGCTTATACGGGGAAAAAGGGCTGTCACGATCGGCAATATCTGTATGGATATGTGTTTTGTGGATATCAGCCACATTGAAGATGCCGAAGAAGGAGATGAAGTGGTAATTTTTGACAGTATGAATGAAATAGTAAAACTGTCAGAAGTGGCCCAAACTATTCCCTATGAGATACTTACCAATATCAGCGAAAGGGTACCCCGGATCTTTTATGAGGATTGATAAATTTGTGCACACCACATTTATCATTATTTACATCTTCCATTTATATATCTGATTTTAAAACAAAGAATTTAAATGAAAGAACGTACAAAGCTCTTCTGTTCCCCCTCCTTTTTGATCGCCCTGATGCTCTTATTGTTGAATGATTTTATATTAAAAGGATATTACGGAAACTGGCTGACCGGAAAATTATCGGACTTCAGCGGACTATTTGTCTTTTCCTTGTTTTGGGCTGCACTGATACCCAAACAGAGCAATAAAATATTTGTTCTTACCGGCTTGCTTTTTATTTACTGGAAATCTCCTTTCAGTGAGGGTTTTATTAACATATGGAATATTTATGCACCCTTTGCAATCAGCCGGGTGGTTGATTTAAGCGATTTGATGGCATTGAGTATTTTACCTTTTGCTTACCTGGTTTTTAACAAAAAAACTGATGAATTGCGTATAAAAATTCATCCTGCTTTTCCTGCCTTCTTTGCTTTCTTTGCCTTTTGTGCCACATCTCAGGCACCCTTTGAACCAATATTAATTGACAGGGAATATACTTTCCATCAAAGCAGCAAGGAACTGATAGAAAATATCAACAAACTGAACGAAGCGATCCCCATTAGTGCTGCTTTGTCTCTGAATACAGAAAATGCTACAGACAGTATTGTATCTGACTTGAAAGTAAAAGAGTATAGTTTCAGCATCCCTCAGATAATGCGGGATACACATTTCACAGAAAGCGGACTTATTGACACGGTTTATACCTATACTCACTTCAGGAAGGACAGTATCTTTCTGAAAGATGGTTTGCATTTTGATCAGCAGATCCTCATTTCAAAATCTGAATACATGCAGCATATTGAAGAACAAGACGAAGATGCCATTCTGAATTGCTATATACAATTCATCAGCAAACATCCTGACAGCACAACATTGAAATTCATAGATGGAAGTATGCATATGTTTTATCATAAAGATCAATTGGCGGATTCAACAATTATACGCATTATTGAAGAGACTTTTATAGAGCAGCTGAGGGAGATGGAATAAATTATCGAATCTTCTTCCGCCGCTTATAAAGGCTGGTAAATTTTCGGAACAAGGGAATTCGCCATTCGGGCATATACCGAACGAAGCGGTCCAGGATTCTTGCATCTTTTCCGATCAGCAGGCGCGATTTGTTTTTCTGAATACCGCGAATGATGGTTTCAGCAGCCTCTTTTGCAGTGGTCTTAGCCAGTTTTGTGGCAAATATTGCCGCTTCCTTTGCCGTGGCTTTTTCGTCATAGGTTCTGCTGTTGTGAATGATATTGGTGCGAACACCTGCAGGATGTACGGTGGTGACACAGACGGGAGAATCAAGGAGTTCCACATGCAGGGATTCGCTGAAGCCCCGAACGGCAAATTTGGAACTGCAGTAGGGCGCATATTCAGGCATTCCCATCAGGCCGTAGACGGAAGATATATTGCTGATATTGGCTTCGGGCCTGCTCAGTAAATCCGGTAGAAAGGCCCGGCAGTGATAGACCACCGACCAAAAATTCACCCTGAATATCCATTCCCAGTCCTCCTGAGAAATTGCCCTGAAATCATTGGCCTGCAAGAGGGTCCCTGCATTATTGATCAAAACATCTGCAGGACCAAATTTCTCATTTATCCTCTTTCTGAAGTTGATCACTGCTGCCTCATCCGAAACATCACAGACAAAGGTATGTACTGAATTCCCCTGCTGCTGAGCCAATTTACTGATTTCTTCAAGCCCTGATTCATTTATATCAGAAGCGATGACCTTTGCTCCTTTTTGGGCAAATTGCAGGGCTAATTCCCTGCCGATGCCCGACCCGGCACCTGTAATGACGATTATTTTATTCCGGAAGATTTTCATGGGCTAAATATAGACATTGTATTGTAAATACTCTCCCAAAACCTGAGAAATAAATATCGATCATCTCCTATTTTACACGCTGAAACCGTTCTGCATATTCCGCCTCCAATCTCTTCAGTTTTTGCATCATTTTGAGATCTTTTTCAATTTTCTCACCGTATTCCAATTCAGAAGAATACAATAAATCATCTATCAAAATTTTGTTTTCATTGCTTTGATTCTGCAAATTTTGGTGTTGGTCATCATATTGCTTTTTCAGGGTCTCGGTTCCTTTTTTGAGTTCTTCCTGTATTTTTTTCAATTCATCCATCCATTCCTTTTTCTGTACTTCCGCAAAAGAGGCGTCAGATGTCAGAGCCGTCATTTTTTCTTCCGCAGTATTGCCCTTTATCCGGGAAAGTTCAGGATGTTGATTCAGTTTATGCTGAATATCAAGTTTGAGTGACCTGATACTTCCCCCTTCCTCCATTATCAGCTTTTTTGCCTGATTATCCTGTTTTAAAATTGGAATTTTTATCGATTTTTGCCTTTTATTCAATAAATCTGACAATATTTTGATTTCATTTTTTAGTACGTCGAGTCTTTGTTTATTACCATATACATCGAAAGAGGATTTTTTATTATTTTTTGAAATCATTTTTACAAAAATATAAATAAAGAAAAGAACTCCTAATATAGGTATCAATGTACCAGAATAAATATAAATAAAATACAAAATAACTAATCCTACAGTGGGTTCTATCAATGAAATTATAAAAACAATAAGAAAAACAAAGAGCACAGGAATCAAGCAGCCGCCACCGGATTTCTTCTTGTTCGTGCCATAGGCTTTCGCATCTTCTAAAAAAAATTTCTCCTCTCCAACAGCCTCTTTCAATGCATCAAGATACCAGTTCTTATTATTAAAGACAGAAATATTTTGTGAAGGCAGCTTTCTGTTTGTCAGCAAAAGCGGATGATTCCTGAAAGCAATTCCCCAGTCCTCTGCAGTGGGTCTTTTATCAGCTTCCTTATGTCCCTCCACAAAGGCTTTGAGGAATAACTTTTTGATTTCGGGAGAGGCGAAATTAAACTCTTCGTGTGGTGGTGGTATGACCGAAAACTGAGCCTTAAGCCCGGGGTTGTGTACAAAAAGTCCGGCTTCGATCTTTTCTTCCAATGTATTGAGGTGGTTGAAGGGTTCCTTGCAGGAAGCTGCAAAGGGATGTATGCCGAAGAGGATACGGTAGAAAATAACCGCCATACTGAAGCGGTCCCATGAAGGTTCTATGAGGGAGTTACCGGGTTGTATGCCCCGGTAAAACTCGGGCGGTGTATATTCGGGAGTGGCCACTGTTGCCAGGCATATCACCTTTTCATTTTCCACTACCTGCGCAGAATCTGTATCCACTATAGCTATCAGACCATTGCTGTTGATGAGAATATTATCGGACTTCAGGTCCACGAGCACATAATTGCCCGGGGCATGAATTGTTCTTATAGCCGTAGCGATATTGAAACAGACCTTCAGACGCAGACGCTGTGAGGCATCGTGGTCTCGAAAGCGTTCCCATTCCTTCCCGAGCCGGGCGGGCAATTTGACAGAGGTAAGGATTTCAAGCTTCTGCCCCTTAGCCTCCTTCATCAGAAAGCCGGCAAAGGCACCTTCCTTATCAAAAAGGGCTTCTTTTGGCCATATCAGTGCTTCTTCATTGCCTGTATTATCAGAATTAAAGGGGGGATTAGCGATCAGATAGCTTACTTTCTGCAATTTTTGCTCGTCCAACTTATTCGGATGATATATTTTGGCCACCATGCCTGCAAAGTCATCGCTGTTGTGCAATTTATAGAGGGTGCCTTCACCCCCCGATGCAAAGGCTTCATCCTGCAGGAGGACGGAAATTTTTTCGGGGCTTTGGGTGAAGAAAATTTTTGCCATTTTTTATTTGATTTGGAAAGGAATAAAGTTAAATATTCTATATGATTTTTTTACACATTAAAACCTTTTTACAAATTTTACTCCCGAAAGGGTTTCTACCCTCTATTATCCATTTTTCTTAACTTTCAAATAGAATATCAAAAAAGTATTGTGATTGCATAAATGAAAGGTTAATCGAAGAATCTTTTAATTTTAAAATCTATTCCATCTATATGCTGTTTTGTTTTACAAAATCAAAAAAAGACAGGGGGGTATAGTAGCATCAACTGTATTGATAATATCACT
>CAJQOX010000280.1 GCA_905480075.1 uncultured Aureispira sp.
GATTTTATCCAGTCTATCAGGTCGGAATATCTTTTATCTTGTTTCATCAGTTCTTCATTGCCGACAATGATCAGATGTTTCCGCGCCCTTGTCAGTGCAACATTCAGTTTTCTGTCTACCTTCTCGTCATCCGATAAGGAAATCAGACTGTCCAGCTGAAAGATATTATTGAGACACAAAGAAATAATGATAATTTCTCTCGCCCCGCCCTGATAGCGCTCTACTGTATCGATCGTACAATTTTCATAGCCTTGTTCATAGGCGGTAAGCACCTCTCTTATTTGTGCTATCTGAGCCCTGAAAGGAGTGATGACGCCCACATCTTCGGGCTTCCATTCTTTTCCGCTCGTTTCATAAATTTTTTGAAAGCCAGCTGTTATCTGCCCCACCATTTGCGCTTCGTTAATATTGGTCTTCTGATTTCTGAACCTGTTTGCCTGACAGTCAAAGAATAATACTCTTTTTGTTGCCAGTTGCATTTCCAAAGGATTGTAAGTCTCAGAAATAGTGAAGTCTGTATCCGTTATTTGCCATTTCCCGGATTTTAGTTCTTCGGGCAGTAGTTTTAATTTGTTGTCATAAAAGAATTTACTAGGGAAACTACAAATATCGTCATGCATTCTTCCCTGATGCGATAACATATCGTAGGCCCAGGTCCATTTGTTTTTTTGTGCCTGTTCAAACAATCTTTCAAACAGGGAGTTTCGCCGGTTATGTAAACCAATGTTTTGTAAATGTTTTTCTTTGACTGCTGATCGTTCCTTGCCCTGCAAAACGACTGCAGGCAATTGTTTGTGGTCGCCGATTAGAACAAATCTTTTGAAATGTGGCAGCATGCCCACCAACATGGGTTCGAGAATCTGTGAGGCCTCGTCAATGATGGCCGTATCAAATTTTTTCATTTCCAGCAAAGTGGATTTACTGACCATCGAGGCTACGGTGGACACAAAGATACGGTGGTTTTCAATGACTTGCTGCAACTCGGATCGTTTTTTTAAATCCCGGGTCTTTGTGGAAAAAAGTTGTGCGGAAAATCTGCTGTCACTCGAATGTTCGGATCCTATCCGCAAATAATCGTTCTCTGCAAATCCATGAATCGCTTCACAAATTTCATCCACTGCCCTGTTTGTATAGGCCAGTAATACTATTTCTTCCTTTGTGTTCTTCAAAAGGTACTGAACCATCTCGGCCAGCATGAATTTTGTTTTCCCGGTTCCCGGAGGGCCAACCAGCAAAAAGTAATCTTTTGTGGCAATCGCCTTGTGTAAAACCTTGCTTTGTTCGGCACTAAGATTCGGATTGCATAATGTCAGCGGTTTTATTTCTCTTTGTTCGGGCGCCTTTGTGCTTAGCAACAATTCCTTTTGTTCTTTTTTTGATTGCAAAAAAGAATACAAAGAACGGAATTGAGTTCTGTAACCGCTTTCCATCATGTCGCGTTCTATATTCCAGTAAATATCCTGAGCGAATAATCGGTCATTGAATTGTTTGTAATATAATTTTACGGTAACATGATGTGGGTCTATTGAAATTACAGAACCCTTGAACATCTGATTGCTCAGTGCATTGTCTCCTTCTTTTAAATAGGGATAAAATACTACGATGTCTCCCTGCCTGAAATTTGCCAGCGGATTGGTTTGTTCTGTTCTTGTAAATTGTATGGTCGGATTGTCTTCGCTGCAGCGGTTGCTGACAACTTTCAAAAAGGCAAGTACTTCAAAAGATTCTTCCTTGTCGTCCAGGTCGTTCAACCATAATGAAGCCAGTCCGTTGACATTGCTTTTGCCCGAAACGCCGGTCTTCGATAAGTGGTGTTCTCTTGCTATGAAGCTGGTAAAACTTAAAAAATATAATCGTTCCAAAGAAGAGGCTTCTTTGATGGTGCCGGCAAATTCCTTTAAGTCATTGGCGGTAAATCCTTTTGCTCCGGGTAAAGACTGAGGAGAAAGCATATCCAGCAATGTTGGTGATTCAAGAGATTGAAGATCCATGTCTGCAAGTAACTTTTCTGTTGCCATGATTGCATTACGCAGTTTTACAGCTTCGTCCTGCTGTACCTTAAGGGGCGGAGCGTATTTCAGCTGATCAAAATCTAACACTGAATACAAAATGTACATCTTCGGGTCCACTGCATCTCCATAGGCAGAACGTACCAGCAAATCGTATAATATGGTCTGTGTATAATGACTTTGACTCAGACCGAAACGGTTGGGGGCAAAGGGCTTTCCGCTTTTTAGTTCTACAATGGCTGCCTTTTTTGTTTTCGGATCCTTATACCAGATATCCAAACGTCCCTGAATTCCATACTTTTCAGAAAAAAAAGAGGGTTCCAGATAACAGTCTTCCGGTTTGATATTGTTCTGGTTCAGGGTCTTTTTTACAATGGTTTTAAGGTTGGTGAAATGCTTTTGACTCTTTTGATGAATTTCCCTTATTTCCCGGTCAGTCATCATGACAAAGGCCAAGGGGTTGAGAGCAAATACCTTCGGAAAGGTGTCGGCAAAGGTTACTTCAGCATCTGTCATCAGCTCGTCAAGGAAAAAATTGGCAATGTTTCCCAGCATCAGAGGGACAGAGTTTTTGAAAGGCAGGAACTTCTTGAGCAGGTACAGTTTTTCAGTAGTGCCGAAAGGCTGAAAACATTCCGATATGGCACTGACATCTACCATAAAGTCGGGTTCTATAACTATCTGCTTGGGGAAATATACTCCTTTGTCACTGATGACTACATCTATCAGGTTTAGGGTAACATGATCATTGAAAACCTCTTTGATTTTTTGAATTGTACTGTAGAAATTCTCGTTGTATGATGTGACGTTGTATTTTGCATATATTGTGTTGCCGGGATCATCTATCGGTTTGCATACCAAAAATTCTCCGGCTTCATGTATATCCACTACCATCACCCGCAGTACATCCAATCGTTGTTCTGACCGGATGATATTTTTGTCGGGTTCCTCGTCTTTTTCAGGAAGAAGAATTTTCAGGTTTTCTGGTACAGGTATCTTGCAAAACGCTGAAACAGTATAACAGGAAGTTTTCAGACTGCTAAGGTACTCTTTCTCGGTAAGTTCCAGGTTCCTGGCAAGTGCATTGCGTTTTCTTTTTCTCAGTTGATGAATTCTCCACTGTAGGGCTTTGCTGATATTGTGTTTGTGGCAAACAAAGGCGATTCGGGCAAACATGGTTGTAAACTTGATGTTCTCCGTTTTTGTAAACTCGTTAAACAGCTTGTTCAGCAGGTGGTTCAACTCTATTGTCTTTTCGCCGCAGGTGGCTTCAAGTTGATGAATTTTTTCAAATTCACGATACAACATTCTTGCTATCCCGGGTTCTTTCATGTTCTTTTTTTTATGGGGTTTCTTTTATGCAAGTTAGCGATTTTTTTTCCTTTATGGTATTAATTATAATAAATAAAATCCTTTTTAGTTATCAGTTTTAATCCGGATGAATAAATTTTTTTTTAATAAAAATTATGTCCTGATTGGAATGAAATTTGACATTAGCCAGTCATTCTCTATCTTTAAAAACTGATCATTAATGCGACTGACTTTCCTTGCCTTATTAATAGTTTCCACAACGACTTTTGCACAAAATAAATTGATAAGTTACGAATTGGTGAAAACCTGGCCAAAGGAAGTGTTGAAACAAAAATGGAAGGAACAGGGCGTTCCCGAATCTATTGCCCCTGTACGATTTGATATTGATGTTTATGAAGTGATTTATAATACTTCCTGGCATGATGGTTCCGTTATCAAAGCTTCCGGGCTGTACTTTGTTCCGGTAGATAAGAATGTAAAGGAAATGGGTCCGCTTCCTATGGTTTGCTATCATCACGGGACGCAGATAAAAATCGAAAGGAAAGTAAAAATGGGGGGTGAACAGGCTATTTGTATAGGCTTTGCGGCTGATGGATATTTGGTGGCACGCCCGGATTATATCGGCCTGGGCAAAGGGGAACGGCATCATCTTTATCATCACGTGCCTACTCAGGCTGCAGCTTCTATGGATATGCTTCGGGCTGTAAAGGAAGTGAATGAAAAAATCGGGGTCAGCCAAAATGATATGCTTTTTGCCACAGGGTACTCTCAGGGAGGCCATGCAACTATGGGGTTTCATAAAACAGTACAGGAACAATACAGCGAGGAATTTAAGATTACGGCTTCTGCACCGATGTCAGGGGCTTACGACCTGGCGGGTGTTCAGGAGAAGACCATGTTTGAGGAATATTCTCACCCCGGTTATCTGCCTTATCTGTTTTTCTCTTTTCATGAGGTCTATCACTTTTACAACAATGTGTCTGATGTGTTCAAGCCTCCTTACGATTCTATTTTGCCTCCGCTTTACAAAGGCTATCATTCCATGAACTACATCAACAGGCTTATTCCGAATGTCCCTAAAGAGGTTATCCGGCCGGAAGTGGTAAAACTGTACATGGACAATGATGATTTTCCCTTCAAAAAAGCTTTGCGGGAAAATTCAGTACACGATTGGAAACCTGAACGGCCAATGCTTATTTGTTATTGCAAGGCAGACGAACAGGTCAACTATGAAAATGCGATAGTTGCACATAAAAAAATGAAGGAAAACGGATCAAAAAATGTCCGCATTAAGCATGTCAATAAAGACCTGGGGCACAACGATTGTGCTATGTTTGCCGTCATGCATTCCAAAATGTTTTTTGACAGCTTCCGCAAAGGAAGTAAAAAGGGAAACCGCGGGCCCCTTGCAAAACGTTTCCTTATTGGTATAGGGAAATCACATGTTGCTTCTAAGGCCAGAAAAAAAAGGAGAGAAAAAGCAAAGGCTTCTGCAAATTAGAGTCAGAGGAGTTATTGATTTTTTAATCTCATCCATCTTCATCTCTTCATCAATAAAACCATCCTTTTTTTTGCGCCAGCGATGTGCAGTAGTGTGGCCTGAGGGCCACAGACCGGAGCAGCTGTTTTTTTGCAGCTGCTGTGGGCCGAGCGTATAGCGAGCTACGAAACGTAGCGCCCGGGCGCCCGACTTAATAGTATAAAGTCAAAAGTAGAAAGTAGTAAGTACAATTTTTGATTTGCAAAAATTTATTGTTGGAATTGCTACAAAAAGCAGAAAGTCATAAGAATTAAATTTGCTTCGAATTTTTACTTATTTGAATTGCGATAAATATTAGAACTAAGTACTAAGACTTTTATATAGGAGCGGATGTAATAAGTATTAAGTGAAATTGGATCTTTGGTATAGGGTGGCAGAATTATTACCGAATACTAGGTAGAATATTTAAAATCCTGTAGGATCACTTTGTTGTTGCTCAGTTTCAGAAGGAGTTGTTTTTTTACCTTGGGTTCTTTAATGGCCGACATCATCTCTTCTGTATTGTTTTCGGGAATGGCAAATTCCACACTGAAATTTTTGATGTGAGAAGCCTGCACAATTTCACTTGAGTGGTTGGGGGTATAGCTTCCGTTTTCTCCCCATATTTTTGCAGCAGGACATTCGCATTCCTTGTTTTTGGATAAACCGGATATCAGACTGTAATCGACAATGGCAATCGGGCGTTTTCCGGCATTTTCTACCGTGAACTTAATATTGATGATCCGTTCAAGTGGTAATATGGAGACTTTAAAAATATTCATAAATACCCTGTAGTCAGGTTCAATATTCTTGCGGTCGTAATACATCAGGTCAATATCGTATTTGGTGGCCGAAAAAGTGCCGGTATTTTTTCTTACAAATACTTTCTGGTGATATTCTTTTTTTACTTTTTGCTGTTTGGTAAAAGTCTGATAATTGCGAATAAAAAATGGTTTTTCCCAGGCAGGAGGGATGTGTAAAACACTCAATGAATGCCCATCTATCATGATGTCATAACTATTGAGCTCAAATAAATGACTTACCCGTTTGATGATAACCTTATTGAGTTCATTGGTGTCTTTCAGTCCGCAATCTTCAAACCTTGCCTCCTTGAATATTTTCCTGCGCTCATCAAAACCCATTACAATAAACCCATCGAGCCCATAGGTGTTTGCCATTGCTGTGGTGTCTTTCAGATATTCGTTGATGCCCTTTAGAGTCGTCAGGTTGTACCATTCATATTTGAAGTCAAATTTGAGGCTTTCCTTGTCGAGATTTAAGAGGGACTGCTCGAGGTGTTCATGAACAATTGCGTGAATTCTGTCTATGTCTATCATCTTACTGAACCGGTATTTTTATCTTGTAGGTCTTTTTGTATTTGTTGGTGAGAGACAATCGTCTCAGCCATGGATTATAAAGCTTGAGCATTCTGTAGGAAATATTATGTTTTTTTGCATAGGCAGCCAAATCGGAAACAGACCCACTTTCTTCTACCGTTTTAGAAGGGGGTACGGGTCCATACAAATCCTTTTCCTGAAAGTTAAATCCATACTTTTTGGGATTTTTCATGATTACTTTTATGGCCATTATCCTGGGGATGTACCTTGATGTTTCAGCGTTCAGATGAAGGTCGAAATAAGTCTTGCCCCCCTGTTGATTCATCCTCTTTTGCAGGCCGGCTTTTCCCATATTGTAGGAGGCTGCTGCCAAGGTCCATGACCCGAGCGTTTTGTAGGCATCTTTGAGGTATTTGCATGCTGCAACGGTTGATTTTTCCAAATGATACCTTTCGTCTACCTCCGAATTTACCTCCAGGCCTCTTTCTTTTGCAGAACCCGACATGAATTGCCAGAAACCCTTCGCACCGGCAGGAGAGACAGCATTAGACAAAGCAGATTCGGCCACTGCCAGATATTTTACGTCATCAGGGATTCCGTGTTTTTTTAGTATCGGTTCTATTATAGGAAAGTAGCGGTTGGCCTTCTTGAAAAATAAAAATGTGGCAGAATGTCTAAAACAATTTGCTATCAATTCCCTGTCAAACCGTTCTTTTGCATCAAAATTATCCATTGGTAAATCTTCCCCGGCAAAACTTACTGTTTCAGGTATTTGCGGGGCATGAACTTCCTGAACAGGCGTAATTAAGCTGTCTGCTATCTCTTCATTAATATTTAATCCGGAGTGGCTGCTAAATTGCTTTCCTGTATCCGGACCCGAGTAGGAAGTCATGACAATGATTGCAGTAACAGTAAAGGCACCTAAAAGAAAAAAAATTAAATTTTTTGTGTTTTGCATAGTGAATCTGAGTATTTATTATTGTTCCGGTAAACTACCGTGAAGTATTTTCTGAGTTATTTTTTTTTGAATAGGGGAACCATAGAACAGGGTTCACCATACATTATTTTTTTTGCTACCGGGCAAAGCAATCTTGCCAGTTCTGCATAGGCAGATACCGGTACAGGTTTTTCTCCACATCCTTTGATCACAATACGCTTGTCTTTAAATTGTTCGAGATTCAGGGCCTGAAGAGTTTTGTAATAATAGGCGGCAAGGAAGTCTTTCTCGTCGCCAAAAATTATGTTGTTAGCATAGGGCTCGGCATGTATTGTAACAAGCTGAAAAGCCCATATCGGAACAATAGCATCCGATGAACAACAAACGGATAAGTTTTTGTTTCTGTATTGTTCCCAGTTATGTACTGCAAGGGCTTCTCTGAAATCTTTTTCTCTCAATATCAATCCCCTGAAAAGATATTCAGTCAGGTCGAATACCAAAAGCGATTCAGTTGGATAATAATCTTCTAGATTTATTGTAATTATGCCACTATTTGCCACTCTGTTTATCAGTGGTTTATCTTTTTTCATTTGTATTAGTACTATTATATGTTAAGTTAATCTGTAATGAATTGCCGGGGTTTATTAAGATCAGCTGCTCATTTATCAGCAGGCAATTTTTTAATCTTTGCAAAGCTATTAATAATTTGAAACCTTTGTTAGTAAGGGATTAATTAATTTTTGGATTATTCCTAATTAAAACAATGCAAAAAGATAAGTAAATAATACAATTATTCCTGCTATTCTGAGAATAGTTGATTGCCGGGGATTTCTTAAAAAAAAGCTGAGGGTAAAAGGTATTAATGCTTCCGTGAAAATAATTATCGGGTGTAATAATTCCATCCACTCCGGGTAATTAAAATATTCCATGATCCAGACAAACATCATTGTTATTACTAACAATATGCCTGATAAAAACAGGGCGTTGGATTGGTTTTTTTCAGGGGTTTTTTCAAGTTCTGACAGTAATATTTTTTCAGTTTCTTTGTTTAGTTCAGGTAAATTTTCATATCCCGGGAACTGTTCAGAAGCCTGATGCTGTTCTTTGTCCTCTTGTTTTTCTTGGAATTTATCTTTCGGTTTCCTTTTCATCCTTTATATTTACAAACGATTATTGCTATCTACTTGTTTAAAGTAAGCCCTTGCTTACTATAAAAATACAAGCTTAATTGCCTTTTTCAAACTTTCGACCATAAAACTCTGCTTTGTTTATTTTGAGAATGCCCTGTGAAGTTGATTGTAACTTTTAAACTTATTTAGATTTATATGAAGTTCCCGACTTTTTTTATTATCTTTAAAATACACACAATAAGCTTTTTTTTAAGTCCTGTTTTCCCCCTGAATAGAATTTTATTAAGAAATTCGTTCTTTATTATACAATTACCCTTGTTGTTGTTAATGAAACTTTTGGTATTTGTCAGGATTTTTTATTTTTGCTGTCAGAAACCATCATTAAAACTCATTCAGAACGAAATAATTATCTGTGGATACATCCCAAAACATAGAATCCAAAACCAGGGAAGAAATTCTGGAAACTAAACTCACACTTCAAAAGCTACAGTTTAACCGCCTTCTTGAAATCACTCAGGCAATAAATAATAATATTCCTATCGCCGATCTGTTCAATCTTTACAAAGGAATGCTAACCTGGGAGATGAGAATAGAAAAGTTTGCTCTTTTTACCAGACATGAAGATTTGTGGGTTTGCGTAACTTCTGCGGGTATAGAAGATAAAGAACTTGCAATCAATATTGAAGATTATTTCCCTTTGTATCAAAGAAGGCAAACTATTACAGAACCTGAACATGATTTGCTCAAAAATTTCTCGGTAGTTATTCCTGTGTACCATAAAGATTATGCTATTGCCTACACATTTTTAGGGTCTGATGTCCTTGATGACCCCGATCAACATGCTTATGATCCTGTCAGTCTGATTTCTGCTATTACTAATATTATCGCTGTTGCTATTGAAAACAAAAGATTGTTTAAAAGACAATTGGGACAGGAAAGGATGAAAAGGGAAATTGAATTGGCAGTACAGGTACAAAATATGCTTATACCGGGGGAATTGCCAAATAATGAAAATTATGAGTTTTCCGGAATATATCAACCCCACGAAGGGGTAGGGGGAGATTATTACGATTTCTTCGAAGTAGGTTCAGGAGTAGTGGCTTTTTGCATTGCGGATATTTCAGGCAAAGGTATTGCTGCTGCCTTGCTAATGTCTAATTTTCAGGCCAATCTGCAGACTTTGGTTCACAGAAAATATCTTAGCGTAAAAAAATTCGCTAACCGCCTCAATAGCCTTGTCCTCCGTACAACAAAAGGGGATAAGTTCATTACTTTCTTCCTTGCCAGATATCATGTCCGAAAAAAACGCCTGAGGTATCTTTGTGCAGGACATAATCCTCCTTTTATGTATTCTCAGGGTAAAGTGCACCGACTCGATAAAGGTTGTACTATTCTTGGGATCTTTCCCCAACTTCCTGAAATTGAATTTGGTGAAATATTTTTGGAGGATGATGCTTTGTTTTTACTTTATACTGATGGCCTGACCGACCTGCAAAATGATGAAGACGAATATTTTGATGATAAAAAAGTGGAAGAGTTTATTATTGAGAATAACGAATTGAATTCTTCAGACTTTAATGAAAAGCTGATGAAAGAAGTCAATGAATTTAAAGGGGAACGAAGTTTTCCCGATGATATATCCGTCCTCACGGGCCGGCTTTTTGTTAATGGCAAGGGCAGTAATTGATTTTTTAATCCTGCAACATTTCCTTAACTATAATTTGTTGGTTTTCTCACTTTTTGACTCAAAAAGTGACTTTTTGGCATAAAAAATCAATTGGTTTACTTTTTGTCTCTTCATTGTTGTCTGTTTTTTATTAACTAATTCACTACACATGACAACCATTTTTTTGATCGTTTTTGGCTTTGTTTTTTACAGGTTGATCCTTAATCCTCTTAAACTTGTTAATTCTGCTCTCAACAGGCCTGATATGAATTTTATGAATAATGTGAAGCAACAGTTTCATTCTGAACAAGCAACAAGCAATTCCGCTTTTACTCAAAAATATAAAAGACACAGTACGGGATACAAAGGCGGTGAGTATATCGATTTTGAAGAACTCTGATTTTTCTTCTTTCTTTGTTTTCTGTTGAAGTAAATTACTTTTCATCCTGTTTTATTTTTATATTTGTGAAAATATTTATGTTCATTTCCTGAATCTTTTACAAATGAAAAATACACTTAAAATTATCTCCTATAATCTGAATGGTATCCGTGCTGCTATCAAAAAAGATTGGATAGGATGGGTTGCGGACAATGATTTTGATGTTATCGGGATTCAGGAAACCAAAGCCCAGGAAGAACAGGTGCCCCTCGATGCTCTAAAAGAACTCGGCTTTAAATATTTGTATTGGCATTCAGCAGAGAAAAAAGGCTATAGTGGTGTAACAATCTTTTCAAAAATAAAACCCGATAAGGTAGTTTACGGTATGGGCATCGATCGTTTCGATTTGGAAGGACGTGTCATCAGAGCTGATTTCGGAGATTTGACTCTACTTAATTGTTACTTTCCCTCAGGCACTTCAGGGGATGTCAGACAGGAGGTGAAATACGATTTTCTCGACTCCTTTAATAATTGGATAGCGGAACTGAAAAAAGAAAGACCAAAGCTTATTATTCAGGGCGATTACAATATTGCTCATTCCGAAATGGATATTCATAACCCCAAAGGAAATAAAAAAAGTTCAGGATTTCTGCCTGAAGAAAGAGAATGGATGACCCAATGGTTTAATAATGGGTTTGTGGATACCTACAGGTTTCAACACCCCGATAATCAAAAGTATAGCTGGTGGAGCTACCGATCCGGCGCAAGAGCAAAAAATAAAGGATGGAGAATCGATTACCAATCCGTTAGCGAAAACCTACGGGATCGCATTGTCGATACAGAAATCCTCAATGATGCGGTACATTCCGATCATTGTCCATGTTACCTTGAAATTAAAAGGTAGTTGAGCATGAGTAAGAATGAAATGGCTTAATTTACAAAACTTTCTATTACCTGAGTTGGTTTTCTTTCTTCATCAATAGCAACAAAAGTAAATATACCTGAAATAGCTTTTAGTCTGCTTTCAGCATACATTTCTTCCAGGAAAATATCTACCTTGATTTTCAAACTGGTATTTCCAACGTAAATAACCTTTGCTACTAGTTCTATCAGTGTTCCTGCAGGTATTGATTGTTTGAAGTGTACCTGTTCAGAAGTAACCGTAACCATTCGTTTTCTGGAAAAACGTGTGGCACAAATAAAGGCAGTCTCATCCATCATCTGAAGTGCAGTACCCCCGAATAATGTGTTGTAATGATTAGTAGTATTTGGGAGTACTGCTTTAAATGTACGGGTTGCCGAATTCTCAATCTTTTCCTGTACAGTCATAAATCAATGGTTTGAATGGGTTTAATTATTTCTTTGTTTTTGTGACTTTATCACAATCCGGATTAGGGTTATAATTTCTCAGGCAGTTGAAACACAGGCAATCTGAAAATGTTTTTTTGATGTTTGTTAACGCATCGTTATTCAGATTAACTGTATAACATACACAATTGACTATGTCTGTATTATTGCACTCAAATTTGGAGTTACAGGAAGGACAAGTCTTCTTCATAGAATTAAATTTATAAAAAACAAACTATCTGATTATTCTTGCCTGATGTATTTAGGAATTACTATTCAAAAATAATTTCTGAATCAGGTAATTCTTTTTTTAATCTTTTAATTTCACTTTTTTTGATGGTATTTCCGCTAAGGGTAATTTGCTTGGCAAGGATTCTAGGAATCTCCTCCGGGAAATTTTCTATTTTACCATCAGAAAGATTCAGCTCTTTCATTTTAGTGTTCTTTATACTGTTTAATAAAGTACTGATGTCTATAGAAGAACAATTTATTAAAGATAATGTTTCCAGATTCTTTAGAAGGGAAGTACTTTCAGGGATAGTTTTGAGTTTCGTTTCATTCAAACTTAGGCACTTCAGGTTTTCCAGGTTTCCTATAGACTCAGAAATATTTTCAATATTGTTTTTATCCAGATTCAGATACTCCAGCTTTTTACACTCTTTTATGTTGTCAGGTAGCACTTCCAATGCAATTTCTGACAAGTTTAATTTCGTGAGAGAGGGCAACTGTGCCATGAATTTCCAGAATTGATCACCACTGACAATTCCTTCGTTTCCTGAAAAGTCCACCTCTTTTAAGAGGTTGCATTTTGTTATCTCCTCCGGGATTTCTTTAAGTCCGTTGTGTGCTATCTTGAGTGTTTCCAATGAGGAAAGACCAAAGATAGGGGTTGTGAGTGAATCCCATTTCAATTCAGGGCTGTCTGAAAGGTTCAGGTATTCCAGATTTTTCAGGGATTTTAATTCTTTGGCTTCCAGGTCCGTTAGTTTGTTTCCTCCGAGATTCAAATACTTTAATGATTTGAAAACCCCGATATCAAATCCGATTTTTGTAAATTTATTATTACCTAAATCCAGTTTCTCCAAGTCAGTTAAACTCTTTAGGCTTTCGGGTAAATCAGTTAATTTGTTGCTTTTAACTTCCAGGGAAATCAACTCAAGCATTTCTCCAATTCCTGCGGGTAGATTTTTTAGTTTATTATTGTTCATGTTCCAATGCTGCAGCCCTTCAAGAAGAGAAAAAGCACTGGATATAGTCTCTATAAGATTATTTGATGCATCCAAGGTTTTCAAACGTATCATTTGTGTCATCCTGTCCGGAAGATCAGTGATTTCGTTGTTTGAAATATTTAAAGAAGCCATATATCGTACATCCATTACTTCTTTGGGGATAGAAGTGAGTTTGTTATTCGAAATATCTATAGAGTTTAAAGTTTTTATTTCTCCAAGAATGAGGAAACTGCTGCTGAAATCCAATTGTGGATTATAAGATAAATCAAGAAAGTGAAGGACAGGAATTTTTGAAATAGATTTTGGGAAGTTAATAAGCAGGTTTTTGCTCAGATTCAAAAATTTCAAAGCTTTTAATGATTTAATATTACCCGGGATTGAAGTGATTTTATTGTTGCTCAACTCAAGTCGCTCCAATTTTGCGTTTTTGGGAAAAATACCAAAAATACTATTCATGCTGTTGGCTTTGATAGCCTGATTCAGATACAATTCTTTGAGTTCTGTTAAATGTTTGAACTCTTTGGGCAGTGACTCAAGACTGTTGTTGTCGAGGTTTAAATAGGATAGCTTTGTCAGCAATCCGAATGCTTCAGGCAGCTCAATTAAATTATTATTCTGAAGGTTTAGTTTTTTAAGATTGATACATTTGAATAATTCAACAGGTAATGCAGTTAACTTCTGATTACTCAGATCAAGCTGTGTTATTTCTTCATAGTTAAGAGTGGAGTCGGCAAGTGAAGTGTACATTTTATCGCCTTGACCTTTTAGGATAACACTAAAAAGTAACAGCCCGATGATAGAAAGTAATTTCATAGGTTATTTTTGTATTTTATGATTTGATATATAATTTCCTGAACTAAAAATCAGAAACTGATATTTTAGTTTTGTTTAAAATTTATTTCTTCAATTTAAGGGGTGTGTTTTTGACGATAATTGATGGCACAAAGGTATTAAATATTATCTTTTTTAACAACCCGATATGAGTTAAATAATTTGTTTTTTTGTTTTTTTATTTTTTATATTGGTATTCATATATTTTATCTTGCTTTATTGATCTTTTTTTTATGTGACATTGACTTTTATTTTTTTAGAGTCGTTTGAATTTGTAGCTTTGTTTATCTTTGGTGATTTATTATGATTATTTAATTTCTATGGAATGACAATATTCAATAATTAATCCAAAATTTAATTTTAGTATGGAATCTTTAATTCTGAATATTGAATCCTCTGCAAGGTGTTGCTCTGTTTGCCTTTCCAGGAATGGTGAACCCTGGGTTGTTCGTGAAAATGTCAGCGACTACGGTCATGCAAAAAATATCACCCTGTTTATTCAGGAAGTTTTACATTCGGCATCTTTGTCACTTAAAGATATCAGTGCGGTTGCAGTAAGCCGGGGGCCGGGGTCCTATACAGGACTCAGAATTGGGGTCTCTACTGCCAAGGGTTTGTGCTTTGCTACGGATAAGCCTCTTTTGTCTGTCGATACATTGAAAGCAATATCTTTTGGGGCAAAAATGCTTGACGCTGTTCCTTCTACTGCTTATGTATCTTTAATAGATGCTCGTAGAATGGATGCCTATGCATCGGTATATGATGCTGATATGCAAGTTGTCAAAGCCCCGTTTTTTTGCACACTCCAATCAGATTCTTTTGATTTTTTACTCAAGGACCTACATTTCGACCGGGTCCTTGTTTCAGGCGACGCTTCTTCTAAGTTCAGGGAACTTGTTCACAGGCCTGAAATATTTTTCAGTAAGATAGAATTGCCTTCATCTAAGTTTATGTCCTCCCTATCTCATCTCAAATTTAAAAACAAAGATTTTGAAGATGTTGCTTATTTTGAGCCCTTTTATCTCAAATTGCCCAATATAACTAAAGCCAAGCCTAAATTTTAGGTTCTGTTATTAGTTTTCTATATCTTTATTTTTATTAATTTAATAATTGATTAATTGAAAATTCTCGACAGATACATTCTTAAGCGTTACCTCGGTAGTTTCTTCTTTATTGTGCTGCTTTTCTCTATGTTGTCTGTTGTGGTGGATGCTGCTGAGAAAATTGAGGATTTTATTGAAGAAGGAGGCCCTTCTGCTTATGAAGTTTTTTTTGATTACTACCTGAACTTTATCCCCTGGATAAACAGCCTTATTTTTCCTCTCTACAATTTAATTGCAGTAGTCTTTTTTACTTCAAGACTCGCCGCTAATTCTGAATTTATCGCTATGATTGGAAATGGCGTTAATCATTACCGACTTTTACTCCCTTATTTAATAGGTGCCTCTATGATTGCCGGTATTCATTATTATGGAAATCATTATCTGATTCCAAAATCAAATGTTACCAGAACTACTTTTGTGAATACTTATGTATGGAAACATAATTTTGTAGGCAAATCTACTCACTTCCATGCTGCAGTAAGCCCAACGGAAGAGTTTTATTTGCAAGGGTTTAATCGCTATGATAGCGCAGGCAGTCAATTTGCATGGATAAAACATGACAGTACAGGGTTAAATAGAGTATCTGTTCTTAATGCCACTAAAATTCAACTTTTGAAATCTCCCAACAGATGGCGCTTGTCCGGAATCAGGAACCGTGTTCAATCGTCCGGTTTTAGTGATGACGTTACCGCAATGTCTCCACAGTCATTTATTGATACTACTATCGGTCTGTATATCACTGATTTGATTAAAAGGGATAATCGGAAGGATAATATGACTACTGATGAACTGATAGATTTTATAAACAAACAAAAGGACAGGGGACTCGGTGGCACGCTTGTATTTGAAGTGGAAAGGTTTCGCCGTTCTGCCGACCCTTTCTCGATTTTTATTCTTACCCTGATTGGGTTTTCTATAGCCTCCCGTAAAATGAGAGGGGGCATGGCCTGGCATTTAGTTCTTGGTGTCATGCTTAGTGCTGTGTATATCTTCATGGCAAAGTTCTCCACCACTTTCTCTATCAACGGTGGCCTGCCTCCCTTTATCGGTGTTTGGGTACCGAATTTTATGTTCAGTATCGTGGCTGTATTCATGTTGCTCAGGGCACAGAAATAGTATTTTTGTTGGTTTCAAATAGTTTTATGGCTTTTTCTGCCTGAATTTCTTTATCTTTTACATTTTCATTGTATTGATTTTTATATTATGTAGATTGGTTGTTATATTGTAATAATACTCATCCGCCTTTTAATATTATTAATAAATCCCTGAGACTATCTTTATGATTTCAAAAAAAGAACGATCTGAATTTCGTCAGAATTTATTCAGGCACCTTGATGGTATCGCTGTCGCTCCGGTTGCGTACTCACTTTTAAAGAAGGGGGTCCTCGATTTTCTTCTTGAGCACAAGAGTGTCACTCTTTCCTCTGTTTCTTCCCATTTTAAAGCCAACGAAGGCTACCTGAATGTTGCCCTCAGAGTATTGTGCTCTCAGGGGTGGCTCAGTCAGAAAATTGACAATCAAAAGGACCTTGTGAATTTTTCTGTCAATGAATTCAGTGAGTTTGCCTTTTCTCAATGTCATCTTTACGAGGATGCTGTACACTTATTGAAGTTTACTGAAAATTTTCATTCCCGCAGATTTCAGGTAAAACCGTTCCTGGTAATGGAAAAAATTTTCGGGAAATTAATTGACAATTATGAAATTGATTTTTCTGATAATCCGGATTTTAAAAATATTCAACAACAAATTCTGAAGCACATTGAGGGTATTGTATTAGGTCCTACTATCGTACACCTCGGTATGTCGGGGATGTTTCATAAATACTTTATGGAAGCCAGTTTTAAGGCGGAAGAATTTCATAATGATGCTGATAGCTTTGGTAGATTGCTCGATATTTTTACAAAATGCGGATGGTTTGATAAAAATAATGCCACTTATCAGTTTACCAACCTGGGTGTTTTTTATGCCAAAAGAGCTTCTGCTTACGGAGTTACCGTTTCGTATATTCCTACATTCAGGAAATTGGATGACTTGATTTTTGGTAACCCCCTTGTCCTGAAACCTGATGAGGAATCCAATAAGGAGTTGCATGTCGACAGAGCGATGAATGTCTGGGGCTCCGGTGGGGCGCATTCGGGTTACTTTAAAGTTGTTGATGAAATTATAATGGATCTTTTTAACAAACCCATAGAAGAACAACCTAAAGGGATTCTGGATATGGGCTGTGGAAATGGTGCTTTTTTAATCCATTTGTTTAGTGTGATAGAACAGCACACGCTCAGAGGCAAACTACTTGATGAACATCCCCTGATTTTGGTTGGGGTAGATTATAATGAAACCGCACTTAAAATTTCAAGAAAAAACCTGATACAGGCTGATATCTGGGCCAAAGTGATTTGGGGAGATATAGGAAACCCCGACTTGCTGGCGGATGACCTTTTACAAAACTATGGTGTTAACCTGAAAGACCTCCTGAATGTCAGAACCTTTTTGGATCATAACAGAATCTGGCAAGAACCGCTTTCTGTACATCCTCAAAGAAAAAGTAGTTCCTCCGGTGCCTTTGCATTTAAGGGGCTAAGAATTAATAATAACCTCGCCGAAGATTCCTTACTTGAACATATGAAAAAATGGGAGCCTTTTGTCAGTAAATTTGGCTTGCTGATTATCGAACTACATACTGTTTCTCCTCAACTAGTTGCTTCGAATCTTGGCAGAACTGCAGCAACAGCCTATGATGCGACACATGGCTTTTCAGATCAGTATATTATTGAACTGGATGTTTTTATTAAAGTAATGAAAGAAGCGGGACTTTATCCTGTTATGGAAAAATTCAGAAAATTCCCCAACTCAGACCTTGCGACAATCTCTGTCAATATTTTTAAAGGCTCGACCTAAAATCTCCATAAATTCATGTACTTACGAAAAATTTTTGCTGTGTTGATTGCATCGTAAATTGCCCGGTGTGCCCTTCCTTCAAATTCAAAACCCTCTTGTGATAATGCTTTCTTCAGCCCGACTGCCCGCCCTGTATTTTTAATACGCGGATATTGGTCCTTCAGGCTGATATGTTTTCTTGCCCATTTATTATTTAGCTTGTGTAATTCGCAGTCTTTAATAAATGCGGACCGGTTAAAAAGCCCCAGGAACAAAGCAGGTATTCTTCTCCTTCGTTCAACCCAATCCAGTCCTTGAAATCTTCTATTACTTCCGGGAACTTGTCCGCCTTGTTCACGTCTACCTGTGATATTGAAGTAAGATTCTGACAAAATTCTGAAAGCATAGGGTGTACCACAGGCTGAACAAAACTCTCGAACTGATTTATTATTTCTCCGCTTTGGTCTATCAATACTCCTCCTATTTCGATAATCTCCCTGCGTTTTCCCCGTGCTTCAAATTCGTTCTCCCAACAAGTAGCTTCAAGATCATATACTATGTAATTCATACTAATTTGTTTAACTTTCAAAAATTATATCGTGCCTTAGGGCTTATATCTTGATTTACAAAGTCTTTTTTTATGTATTTGTAATAGGATGTCATTGCTATCATCGCAGCATTGTCTGTACAGTATTCAAACTTTGGAATAAATACCTGCCATCCTTCTATGTTTCCTTTCTCCATCAATGCCTCTCTTAATCCTGAATTTGCAGAAACACCACCGGCTATGGCTATTCTCTTAATTCCTGTCTGTGAACTTGCTTTGCTGAGTTTGTTAATAAGAATAGATACTATTCTTTCTTGCACAGATGCACAGATATCAGATAGGTTTTCCTGAATAAACTCAGGGTTCTGCCGGACATTTTTTTGCAGAAATCTTAATATGTTGGTCTTCAGTCCGCTAAAGCTGAAGTCCAGGTTTGGTATAGAGGGTTCTGTAAATTTATAAACCGGCTTGCCATTCTTTGCAAGTTTGTCAATAACAGGCCCTGCAGGGTAGTCGAGCCCAAGTAGTTTTCCGGTTTTATCAAAGGCCTCTCCCGCTGCATCATCTATTGTTTTTCCCAATATCTCCATCTTCAGATAATCATGCACCTCAACTATTTGTGTATGCCCTCCAGAAACAGTAAGACATAAGAATGGAAATCCGGGGCGTGGAGAATCGATGAAGTGGGCTAAAATGTGTGCCTGAATGTGATTGACTTCAATCATAGGAATGTCAAGACTCAATGCCATTGCTTTGGCAAAGGATACCCCTACCAATAGAGACCCCATTAAGCCAGGTCCAAGTGTGAAGGCAATAGCCGTCAATTCTTCTTTACTGACTGCTGCATCATTCAATGCTTTTGTAACTACAGGAACTATGTTGACCTGATGTGCCCTCGAGGCTACTTCAGGAACTACTCCTCCGTATTCCTTGTGAATTAGCTGACTCGCTATACAATTCGAAAGAATTTTGCCGTCCCGCAGGATAGACGCGGATGTGTCATCACAGGAGGATTCTATTGCCAGTATGGTCACTTTTGTCATTTATTAATGCTTTCTTATAGTTCGTGTATTTGAATGTGTTTTTGTTTAATTCGTTCAAAAGGCTTTTTATTTCCTGATGTTTGTCCTTTCACACTTATTATATTCTACCTTTGTCTTTTTTAGGACGTTTTTATTGGTATATGGATAATAATAGTTATTTTCATGTTAAATTCTAAAATATGTACAATGTAGCATGAAAATAGCATTTTTTGTATTTAATACAAAGTTAATAATTATTAAGATAATTTGAAGTAATCATCAATCAGGAACCTAAACATAGCATTTCAACAGCCGATTCTATTTCTTCTGTCCCCAAATCCGGGCTCGGCCTTAGGTTCTTCAAAGCTTTTCTGAAGTTTTTCAGGAATCTCTTTAAATTCATTGTTTTACTTTTTGTTGTTCTCTATATTTTATTACTGATTCCATGGGTTCAGATACAAATCGGACATATTTTTGCCTACTCTATGTCAAAGGCCTGGGATACTAAGGTCAGTATTGATAAGGTCGAAATTACCCCCCTGACTAATTTTAAATTCTACAACTTTTTTATTCAGGATCACGAGAAAGATACCCTTATCTTTGCCAAATATGCTGAAGCTGAAAATTATAACGTCTTTTCACTTTTTCAAAAAAGAATAGATATAGGCAGAGTAATTGTAAAGGATGCTGTCTTTAAAGTACAGAGAAAAGCCGAAGCCGAGTTTTTTAATATTCATTTTCTTATTGCTTTTTTTGAAGGTAATAATGATGGTGGTCCCCGGCCCAAAAAATTTGAATTCCATTTAGGGGGTGCCGATATTGTACGGGGCAGGGTACATTTGTCTGATGCCGCTATCGGAACTTCTGCTGTCATTACCTGCGATACAGGCTATGTACATAGTCATGGTGAAATGGGGGTGGATATGATTGGTAAAAGAGTTTGGGCTGATAAGGCACACCTGGCAGGAACAAGCTTTAAAGTACATATTTATGATCCGGTCGAAATTCCGGGGATGCCTCATGATACTGTTTTGGACCAAATGCCGATTGACTCAACTATTCCGTTTTGGGATGTAGGTTGTGAAAAATTGTTGGTAAATGATGTTAGTTTTAGCCTCAGAAATGACAGGAATGGGGTTGATTCCAGTCGATATCTTGATTTCAATAATCTAAATTTTTCTAGGATCAACCTAAATGTAGATACTTTCAGGTTACACGAGGAAGTGTTTACAGGTAAAGTCAGACAATTACATGGCCTCGATCATGGTGGGTTTGAACTCAAGTCGATGAAAGGAGATGTGCTTATAAGCCCACAAAAAGTGGCAGTTACCAATTTTAAACTGCAAACAAATTCAAGCGCTATCGGGCATGCGCTGACTTTGAAATATAAAAGGTACAGGGATTTTTATGAATTCCCCGATAAAGTGAAAATTCTTGGTTCCTTCGATTCGAGTACTGTGTTTACTTTCAGGGACATTTCTGCCTTCGGTCCGGCTATTAAGGATAATGTCTTTATTAATTCCAATCTGGATCAGCCGGTGTATATTAAAGGAAAATTTAAAGGTACTGTCAATAACTTCAGAGCACGGGATCTCGATATCAGCCTCGCTGATAATACGCATATTTCAGGACATATAAGTATGAATGATATCAGTTTTCCCGATGCGGCTTTTATGGATCTTAACCTCAAAGAAGTTTCTTCCAATTATGATGACCTTAAAGAAATACTCCCCTTTGTAAATCTCCCACGTAATATCGCTACGCTCGGTGAAATGAAATTCAAAGGTTCTTATACCGGATTTTTTCAGGATTTTGTAGCCTATGGTCAGCTTGATACAAAATTAGGACAGGTAAAATCGGACTTGCAACTCAATATCAGAAAAGGAAAAAAATCTGCCGCTTATAAAGGAGGTTTAAGGTTCGGAAACTTTGATTTAGGTACTTATGTAGGGAATAAAGATGTAGGGAGTATATCCGTGCACTCTCAGATAAGTGGTACCGGCCTTACCATTGAAACTTTAAATGCCAAACTTGAAAATGCTAAAATTGATAGTTTCGATTTTAAAAATTATCAATATAAAAATATCCTTATTGATGGCCTTTTTAAGCAAAAACAGTTTGATGGTGATTTCGTCTCCAGGGATAGTAATATGTTTGTTTTTGTCAGGGGGATCGTCGATTTGAATCAGGAGATACCAAGAGTGGATATTAGAGGAAATGTCGAAAGAATTAATTTTAAAAATGTTAATATTTCCAAAGATGATATTGCCTTGCATATCGATACTTTTGATATCAATGCCAAAGGAAATAATCTGGATAATTTTACTGGTGTTTTATCTATCAGAGGTATCAACGGGAACAGAGAAGATATTTATTCAGAACTCAATGGTATAGTTGTTCAGGCTAATAATGTTCCTGATCCGGATTCATCAGTTAGAGATACCCGGGTAATCAATCTTCAATCGGATGTTGTGGATGTTAATATCTGGGGTAAATATGATGTTGTTAATCTCGTTCGCTCTCTCGAAAATTTCTTCAAAATTAATCACCCGAATCTATTCAAGGAATTAAATTATAATAATATTGAAAATATGCCTGATGCCGAAAATTCTCTGGCTCAGGTTGCATTAAATGCAGGTAAAAACAGTATCGATAGCATTCCGCATCAGGAATTTGATATCAGAGTGGATTTGAAGGATTCAAAAAATTTAACCCAACTCCTAGATAAGAACTTCAAGTCATTGAAAAATATCGAACTCACCGGACATTATTTTGGATATGATGGCTATCTTGAAGTAGAAGGTAAAGTCGGCAGGGTTGAAATTGGTGATATCGGTTTCCAGAATATTTTACTTGATGGTAAAGCGGAAGGTCCTGAATTTCTCGTCAACAGTTCTGTAAAGACTCTCAATATTAAGGGCAAACCTTTTATCCCGGGAATCTATCTTAACCTCGATGCTATTGGTGATTCGGTCTTGTTTGTAGCTAAAGCGGATGCCGTTGGTGATTTTGCCTCTCTCCTCGATATTAAAGGCAAACTGGAAATAAATGAAAAATTGGTCATTCTTAAACTGGATACGTCCTACCTCAGTATTCTTAATGAAGCTTGGGTGATAAATGGAAATAACTATGTTAAGATAGGTGACAAGGTGTTGGATATTAAAAATATCGGCCTGTCAAGTGGCATTAAAAAAATTGAACTCAGTAGTATAAATAATCGTTTAGGAGCTAAAATTGAAGCCCAGAATATGGACCTCGGATGGCTTTATGGTTTTATGACCCCTCTGCCTAAGATTGAAATTGATGGTACCTTTTCCGGTGAAGCTTCTATGCAGAATGTTTTTAATCAAAAAGGTATTAATGCTGAAATTTTATTGGATAGCCTCTTTATTAATGATGACTTTTGGGGCGATAATTCAAAACTGATTGCCAGGGCAGATTCTGTGAAATCTACCTTTCAGGCTGACTTCACGCACAGCTCTGATTTTGTAGATAGCCTTTTTGTTAATGCTAATTTTACTCCAACTTTTGCTACCAAAGAAAAGTTTCTCCAAAATCTTTTGGATATCAATGCTACTGTTAGTGGAGCAAAGGCTAAAATATTAGAGTATTTTCTCAAGGAGCAAATTTCAGAAACAGAGGGCTCGGTAAATGCGGAGGCCAGGGTCTTTGGAAATATCAATGGCAAAAAAACGATTCTTAATATCGAAGGGGATGGGCTAATGACGGGTGTCAAAACTAAGGTGAATTTCCTGCAGACCAAATATGTGCTCTCCGATGGGAAAGTTAAAATTGATAATGCAGGGTTTCATGTAGATCCTCCCCTGAAACTCAAAAATGGTAAAGAATACTTCAGCGGGGGAGTGGCCGTAGTCGAAGAATCGGAACCGCTTGATACTGCTTATATTGGTGGAAGCCTGGTTCATGACCACCTCAAAAACTTTGGCCTCGATATTATTGCCGTCCTCAATAATAACCTCGCAATGAAAACTACTATCGAGGATAACTCTACTTTCTATGGTAGAGTCTATGCTTCCGGTACTGCTGCTTTTACAGGGCCATTCGAAAAGCTGAAGCTTAAAGTGGATGCTACTACTGAACCCAATACTGTTTTTAATTTACCCGTGGGGGGGCCTCTCGAGGTTTCTGAATCAAATTATATAACCTTTGTTGATAAAACCCAAACTATAGACTCAAGTAATATTAAAAGTATTAAAGATCAGATTTTGGCTGGTCTCGATATTGAAATAATTGCTCATATTAAACCCACAGCTGTAGCAAGACTTATTATCGATGAAAAAGCAGGTGATATTATCGAAGGATCCGGCAAAAGTGATATGCGGATTCACTATACCCCTACCGGCGAACTCAAGATGTTTGGAAACTTTGAAATAACCGAGGGGAATTATCTCTTTACCTATAAAAATCTTATCAATAAACCTTTCAGGGTTATTCCCGGGGGAACCATTACATGGGGTGAAAATGATGGGGACCCCTATAAAGCTCAGTTGGATATTCAAACTGCTTACCGTAAAGGTCTTGGGGTGAGCAACCTCGTTACAAGCTATACTTTGGGTAATCCTGAGCTCTCCAGCCTGGCCAATCAGCCTTGTAATGTTGATTTGCTGATGTCGCTGAGAGGGGAACTGTTTAAACCGGATATTTCCTTCGATATCAATGTCTCTGATGTGCCTTCACGATTGCAGAATCCCGTGAACCTCGCTTTGAGAACCATCAGAAATGATAATAATGAACTCAACAGACAGGTCTTTGGTATTATTGCGCTTCAGCAATTCCTCCCCCTTGAAAATAATGTCGATTTAGGTGCTTCGGTTATAAGTACAGGTATCAGTACAGTAAGCGAGTTGGTTTCTCAACAACTTACTCTTTATATCAATGACCTCCTTGAAGGGGTTATTAAGAATGTTGGTTTTATTTCCAGCCTCGAATTCGATTTTAATTTTAATATCAGAGATAGCGATAATCAAACGGTTAATTCCAGAACGTCTAATGTCAGAGTAGGTTCTGATGTCAAATTTCTCGATAATAAACTTACTGTTTATGCAGGGGCAAATATGGATATTGCAGGAGATAATCAAACGCTGCAAAATGTAGATGCGAATACCAATTATATAGGGGGCGACTTCAGGGTGGAATATGCCCTGACCAATAATGGGCAACTAAAAATAAAAGCTTACAACAGAACGGAATCTACTATCCTGGGAAGGTCCGTCAGAACCGGTATCGGCTTGTCTTTCAAAAGAGAATTTAATAGCCTTAATGATTTGTTTCTTGAAGCTAAAAAAAATAAAAAATCCAGACAGAAAAAAAGATTCAGTAAGAAAATTTCTAAATTGAAAAATAATATCCAGTCTATCGAAAAACAAATTGTAAATGCTTCTGATGAGAAAACGATAAAACAGTTGAATGTAAAAAAAGATAAATTTAATACTCAGTTGAAAGTTTTATCTTCTAAATTGGATGACCTCATGTCAGAACAGGATTATTGACTTCTTCCTTTTGTTTTCTGCAAATAAAAATGGATTCTCCTTTCAGAAAATCCATTATAATATAATAATATACTGTCTTTTTTTATTATTTTATGATTCTATTACTGCAGATAATCCACGGTCTGTTAAAGCATCTTTAATAGGTTTTAATTCCTTTTTTGTTCCGGTCTTTACCGTTGCTTTACCCTTGAAATGTATAAGATAACTCAGTTGTTCAGCCTGAGTGGTGTTATGTTTACAAATCTCCATAAAACATTGAATAACCCAGTCAAATGTATTGTGGTCATCATTATATACAATTACTTTATAATGATTTCCTGTTAATTCCTGTATTGCAATTTCCTGTTCTCTCTCCTCCCATTTTGACATTTTAATGTTATCATTCATGATTAGAAAATTTACTATTTGTTTATGTTAGTTGAAAAGCCACAATTTTAACTGATTGTTTTTTAATGACTTAAATAGTTTAAATCATTGTGTATGAATTTGTGACGGATATCTAAGATATGAAAAAAAAATTAAATCATCAAGGATATCATGTGTCAATATTTAATTACTTCTGAATTAACAAGCATTGATTGTCGTTTATGAAGACTTTTGTACTCATCAAGATGTACCGTTTTTTTATTATTCAGGAAAAATAAGCTCTCTTTTTGATTCAGAATCAGGGTCTGAGGAAGTGGCATTATTGCCGGGCCAATATAATGATCCACTATGCTTTTTATGTGTAATTTTTGCATCGCGGAACTGTAATAGTAATATGCCCATATCCAAAACTCCCCAACCTTTCTTTTTGCTCGAAAATTTAGAGAGGCCAGGCCGCGCTGAATGTGTCTTCATGCCTTGTTGCCACTCCTTGAAAAACAGATCAAGAGAAAAATCCATCCGGGAGGTGGATGCATCGTAGGATAAAGGGGTGACATTATTGTTGTATTCAACGGTCCAGTGGGCTGTGTTAAGTGTTAGAGCAATAGATTTAATCCCTAATGCGGCATTGTTATACCCCTTATCTTTCTCTCCTGTTAAATAATGTTTTTCCGCTGTGTGATGATATTCGTTTTTCCGACCCCAAGGGTAATTTTTTGTTAATGTTTTTGGAGTAGAAAGAAGTTCTGTCTTGTCTCCGGCAGCTATAAGGTAATGTACCTTGAGGTCATAGGTCGAGTGCTGATTGAATCTTGAACATTCCAGAGATTGGCAATTGACAACCAGGGCTGCTTTAAGATAAAAACGAATCTCATTGATTGCAGGGGCATATTCTGCATCTTCCACCGATAAACGTAGCAATTGTATTTTATCTGCACGGTCTACTGCTTTAAGGTCAAATCCATTGAGCAGGGTGATGTATTGTTCCTTGTTCTTCATCCCTTCTGTCGCCGGGATTGATACTTCAATCCGTTTGGTCAGAAGTTGTTTTTCTTTTCCGTATAGTTTAATTGATACTACCCCCGTACGAAATCCTATGTTTTTGCTTTCAATAAATGTATAGTGAGAGGTGTAGTAGGTGCTGTCTGCTCCCAGCCCTGAAGCGGAGGCATGGCTCCCATAGATTTTGTTTTCACTAACTTCCACGTAATTGCCCAATCGGTTAATTCTGTGGTTATAGGTCCAGCTATGCTCAAAGCCTCTCCATAAGATCGTTTGATTTGAGCTAACTTGAGCTGTTGATTGTTCTTGTCCTATCAACAAAACAAAAAATAACATTATAATTAATTTTCTTTTCATAATTGATCAGTGAGTCTGAATTAAGGTCATGACATATCAGTTTGAACACTAATAAAATAATTTTTTCACAGCACAAAGATTATCGAACGCCTTGATTTGAAATTATTTTGTTCAGATGTATATTATTTTTCTTATAGGATAAAGTTATTGACTTACAAGGTCAATACATAATTTGTTTTAAGCTTTCTTCCTTACAAAAATAATGCTTAATTTTTAAATATGATGTTTCTTCTCATGGATAATTTCAAAAATCGAAAATAAGAATTCATATATTAAAAGAGTTATGACTTGTTTTTATTGTGATTCTTTCTGATAACTTCAATTAATATTATATGTAAATCATAATAAATTCGCTTACCTTTGATTTTATGATAATAAATATATTGATTTTTAGTAAAAGAATTTTATATGATAACTGATATTTTATTCAAATTTTTATTGCTCGCTTTCTCATTCTCTATTCTTTGTAGTTGTTGGGATATTAAGACCGGCAAACCAGTGCATTCTGTAGCACCGGGGGTATGGAGAGGGAATTTTATGCTTAATGATCAATCTGTACCTGTAATGTTTGAAGTTTCTGACCATAAGCTAATGAATTTAACATTTAAAACGGGTCAGAATGAACTCAGGGCTGATAGTCTCAGAATGTTTGGAGATACCCTTTTCGCCCATTTTTACAAAACCAATACGATGCTCAAGGTTGTTTGTCAAATCGATCAGATGGATGGCTTTTTATATGACAATTCGGGGGATGAATATCCTATAGCATTTGCCGGGCAAAATGCAATTTTACACCGATTTCCTGCTGTTCGTAATAAGCCGCTCGCCAACCTCACAGGAGATTGGGAAATGAAGGCCAATGTAAGTAAGGATTCCACTATTTATGCCCGTGTAAGATTTGTTGCCAAAGAAAACTATATAGAAGGTGTTTTGTTCATGAATGACGAATTCAGTATAGCACTTGAAGGAACGGTGCAAAATGATTTGCTATACCTTTCAGGTTTTGATGGGAAAAATGTATGTCTTTTAAATGCTACAATCTTAAATAATAAAACATTAAGCAAGGGTAGTTTAATCCTTAATAATAAAAACTTTTTCTGGGAGGCTACTGCTTCAGCAGGGCTGACAGATTGATAATCACTCCCCCCCTTATTTAAAAGAGGCTTTCAGGATTGTTCCTGAAAGCCTCTTTTTTATTTGTTCATCTTCTGTCAGAATTATTTCCTGAGTTCAAAGCTTGCTTCACGGTAACCTGGCCTCATAGGTGAAGTTTCAGTTCCTCCAAAACGATTGTGAATAGCTATCAATTCTCTGGGGACAAACAAAAAGACACAGGGTTGTTCGTCATAAATGATTTGCTGAATTTCATAATACAGCTTTTTTCTGACCTCAGGGTCTAATGTAGTCCGGATTTCATCTATTATTGCATCCGATTTTGCATTTCCGAATCCTAAACGGTTAGAACCGCCTTCAACATCAGACTCACTGTGCCAAACCTGCTTCATGTCATCGAGCCCCGGAGTTTTTACCCAAGCTAATGCCAAAAGGTCAAAGTTCCGCTTGTCTCCATCTTCAAGCAAAGTTGAAAAGTCAACAGGCGTCAGCGTTATTTCGATACCTACCCGTATTGCTTCGTCTTTTAGCAACTGACCAATACTTTTACGTATCATATTCCCCTGGTTATATTTGAAATCAATTTTCATTGTTTCTTTCTTTCCACGGATTGTTTTGTCAAGTATGTTATCATTGTCGACATCTTTCCATCCGGCCTCAGCCAATAGCGATTTGGCCTTCTCAATGTCATAAATGATATCTTTTAGATTGGTATTGTAGTATTCCTTATTAGGATTGATAGGTCCATTGGTTTTTATTGCCAAAGATTCAAAAATTGACTCAATCATTTCATCCCTGTTGATAAGGTGTGTGATTGCACGTCTCACACGCTTGTCTTCAAATTGTGGTCTTTTACAATTGAATCCAATGTAGTGATATGCAAATTGTTCAGGAGAGCTCAAATCAAATGTACTGTGAAAATTTGCGTCATCTTTAAGATCAATAAATTTTGTAGGTTGAATACTACGGATAACATCCAACTGACCATCTTTGGCGTTTAGAACCGCTGCAGTAAGATCGGGGATAGTTTTGTAAATAATTCTTGGTGGTTTAGCAACAAGGACCTTATTATCCTGATGTTTATCTCCCCACCAATCTTTTTTGCGCTCCAGAACAATACGTTCACGTGTAACCCACTCTACGAAATTATAGGCTCCACAACCAACAATCTGACCTTTTTGATTGGCATATTTGGGATCGTTGAAGGATTCAGCAAAACGCTTGATTCCGGCATCATTCTTCAATTCAGTACTGTTGTCAGGATTTCCTAACTGCTCAATTGTGTAATTGCGCATGATATTCTCAGGGTCATAGTGGTACTCAGGAAGTACAAAAGTCTCCTGACCGCAAGATTCTTCCGCCCTGAAATAGCGGGTTTTGGAAAAAACAGTAAACTTCTTCTTGTTGTTGGCGTCTACCTCAATTTTTTCAATAAAGTCAAAATAGGGCCGAATCTGTGCACTGTTAACCTTAGGGTTTCTTATTGCCTTAATGGTAAATACATAGTCATCCGCTGTTACAGGTTGGCCATTATCCCAAACCGCATCAGGGTTTATCTCAAAGGTAAGCGACATCCCTCCGGCATAAGGTCCTTCTTCCAATCTCTTGATATCAGGTAAGCTTACTGCCAATTGTGGTGTAAGTTTAAGAGTTTGTGGATCATAAACCAACAATTTGCAAAATATGTTGTTTTGAATATACAAAGAGTTGGCTGCATTTGATGTTAAAGGGTTAAGCCCGTCAGGGTCCCCCATCTCATGTATCGATAACTCAGATTTGTTATTGCTTACTACCTGGTCATTTTCTTTGTCGGTATTCGGGTCTGTTTGGTCACATGCAACAAGCAAACTGAACATGCAAGCTGCGAATCCTATTTTTGTTAAGGATTTTGAGATTCTCATAGAATTAATTCTTTTTATTATTATGTAATTGAGGTTTTAACTTTAGTTTTATATTTTTCAACAGATGACTAAAATCACTGTTTAGGTCGTGAATATAAGCTAAAGAATTCCAATTTCTATAATATTTATTAATATTTGCCACAAATATAATTAAATATTTATCAATACTATTATTTAAATTGTCGATTATTTAACTTTTAATATAAATTTAATCGCTATTTCTTATATTTTAGTCTTTGTTAATTAAGTTCTTGTATTTGTTTTTTGTTTCGGGAAGTGGCTTGTTTTAGCTCACAATTTAAATGACTCAGGAAGACCAATTAATTTAATTTAAATATATATTAAGTCTTATTGAATGTAAATATTTTCTCTGTTCAAAAATATCTGAAATCTATTATGAAAAATGTAATTATTACAGGCGGTACAGGTCTTCTAGGAATGAGACTTAGTCATTTTTTATCTGAAAGGGGGTGTAATATTACTCATTTAAGCAGAAAGGAAAATCTCTCGGCTTTGTTTCCTGCCTACAAGTGGAATATTGACCAAATGCAAATGGATGAAAGGGCTTTGCTTCATGTTGATGCTGTAATTCATCTTGCCGGGGCTAATATTGCTGATTCAAGATGGTCGGATGCCCGAAAACAAGAGTTGTTGGACAGTCGCATCAAGTCTACTGAATTACTTGCCCGAAAAATAGCTGAGTGTTCTGTTAAACCTAAAGCTTTTATTGCTTGTTCTGCTGTTGGGATTTATGGAAACAGAGGAGAAGAAATTCTTACGGAAAGTAGTTCAAAAGGGGAGGGGTTTATGTCTGAAATTTGTAGGCTTTGGGAAAAAAGTGCTGCTTTAATAAGAGATCAGGGGGTCAGGACTCCGGTAATAAGAGTAGGCGTGGTCCTCTCTACCTTAGGGGGCGCACTTTCTAAAATTAAAATGTCTTACCCGTTCAGAGTTGGTTCTTATTTTGGTAATGGCAGTCAATTTTATCCCTGGATTCATATTGATGATATCTGTAAGCTTTTTCACAAGGCCCTGACGGATGATTCCATGAAGTCAACTTATAATGGTACTGCCCCGAGTCCGGCAACCAATAAAGAACTTGCCGAGGCAATTTCTTTTGCTAAAAATAATAAAAATATTATTATTCCGGTGCCGGCTTATATGGTCAGATTACTGATGGGGGAAATGTCTGAAGTTGTGTTGAACAGCTGCAGGGCTATCCCTTCTGCTTTGATGGAAACAGATTTTCAATTCAATCATCCTGACCTGAACCTGGCAGTAAAAGACCTCTTTGATAGAAATATATAAATTGTTAATTCATATTATCTATGTTTCTGCTTATGAAATTATACGCATTCAATGTCATTACCTTGGCAGTGATTTGCTCTGGAGTCAGATCAAACATAAGTTCTCTGATGTCTTCTTCGGTAAATAAATTGTGAATCGCCTCAGGGCGTTCAAGGAAATGCTGAATATCAAGTGCTAACTGAGGTAAATCTTCTGCTGATTTGTACGAGTCAAGAGGTTCTGCCATTTCATCAAAATCAGATCCTATTGCAATCATATCCCAGGCAGTGCCATCTCTTATTATCTTTACAATTGACAGCATATTTGCTACAAGCAACTTGACACAACTCCTCCTTCTTTGTACGGTGTTTGGCAGGGTCTCATTTATTTCTGCAATTGCCAATTGACCACCAAGGACTTTTTTATCAAGTGTTATTCCTATTAAACCCCTAGAACCGTATATCTTTCCAATGTCCTCAGAAGAAAGATTTTGTTGCCAGTGACTAAGGTAAAAATTGTTGTTTTTGTTGTCCTCGTCACGCTTTTTATACAATGCGTTTTTCTTTGAAAGGCCACTTATTCCACAATGACTGCAGACCACGGGAATTCCATCTCCCAATATTTCTGACCGTTCTATGGTTTTGTAATACCTTGTCCGGAAATCAAGACTCATGTGCTTGATGTCTATCAGAATTCTCCGGCCTTCTGTTTTAGAGATCAATCGCTCAATTACTTCTACTCCCAACTTGCTTTCCTTGGAGTTTACTCCGTCAACCTTCGAAAAAATACTTTGCTGTGCCTTGTTTAGTGAGTTGGCAAGACCGCCAAATCCATTCCGGTAACTCTTGCATAGTGAAAGCCATATGATAGGTACGTCTAAATATATATCTGATCCGTCTATCAGAGGTTGTGCGCCTTTTAATCTGTCAATATTGTTAATAACCAGTGTCTTGTATTCCTCAAGATTGGTAATGGCATCGTTTATATATATTGAATGACCTAAGGCGTGCCCGCCTTCTATTGTCAGAAGCATGCCGATTTTATTTATGTTTTTCGATACTTCTTCCAACTCTTCCCGGTTTCTTATCAGCGTGAAATCATATTCAAACCCATTTATCATGTAGGGTTTGTGCTCAAATCGACGCACAAAATTAATGTTCTCTACCAAATCTTTGAAATAGTTAATCTCCTTTCTCCTGAGATATAATTGATTGGCATCTACTCCGAAAATACAGGCTATTGTTTTTTTCTTGTTCTTATCAGTCAATACACTGTTTGTTCCAATAAAAGGTTGTTCAACCGGGGAAAGATTCAGACAGGAAATACGGATGTTGCCATGCACCATTGCTTCAAGATTCGATTGAGATTTTTTTGGCACAATATCTCCAAATTGTTGCATGGCAGATTTAGAACGTTGTGCATCGGTTCCGCATTCGTGAAACATAGGCTCCCACAGACTATATTTTGTGCCTATCGACCGGGAGTTAAATGGTTTTTTACTCGAATTGACATGTATGTCTATATAGGTGTTTTTGTGACCTTGTGCAAAGGCAGCATTGTTGCTGTGTAGTAGGTATAATAAAATTATTGATGTTAAGATGTATTTCTTCATGCTAGAAAGAAAAATTTATTTGTTTTTAATGTGTTATATTACCTGAAAATTACCTTAAGGGTATTTCAAGGACTTCTCCTGTGCTAATAGATGTGCCTGTTATGTTGTTTGCAAGCATGATTGATTCTACAGATACATCATACAATCTGTGAAGCCGGTATAAGGTCTCTCCCTTTTTTACCCTGTGCCTTTTTACGTCCGCAGTATAGTTTTTATTGTTTTCTTCTGGTAAAATAACAACTTTCTTCGTTATATTAATTACTTTTTCTACCGGATTATTATTGTAATTGCCTTTGAAAATGGCAGATTCATTAATTTTTATGTCTTCCTCTTTCTCTTTTTCGAAAGCTGTATTCATATCTGCATTGAAAGGGTTCTCAGTATAGTTGTCCGATATTATTTTTATCTCCTTCTCAATGTCTTCTTCTGATAGGGTTGGTTCTGTAATGGTATCAGATGAAGTTATCTGAATATCCAGAAAATCTGATATAGAGGAAATTGAAGTGTTCAACTCCGAAGTCTCCGCATATATCTCATCTGTATAGGTAGTTGTATTAGTTTCGATTTCATCAGGCGCTGGTCTTTCCGTGTTAAAGCTAATTGTGTTTTTATTTTCTTTGTCCGGTTCCGTTCTGATAGTCTCTGTTTGTGGGTAGGCCTCTGGCAAGAGGTCTATGTGATCTGATGCTCTTAAAAGTGGTTTTGTGTCAGCTTTTTCCTTGAGATAGATCTTTTCTCCATTTAATGGTTCCTCCCCCTCAGTCATTAAGTTTCTGGCGAGTAGATTAGTTAATTTGATACCAAAACATTGAGCAATTTCATACATTGTGATGTCTTTGTTGACTTTGTAATAAGCCTCATCGCCTCGGTAGGTGCTTTTTTTAGGTTGTATAAAGGTGGGCTGATAATTAATAAGTAAATCACCATCTTTCAAATCATTGAATTTTAAAAATCTTTTATAGGGAATCCCAAATCGCTTTGCTACGGCTAAAGCAGATTCTCCTTTTCTTGAAACGGCATAGGTAGAACCATTTTCCTTGTATAAGCCTGCCTTGTATGTTTTGAAGAAAAAAGACCTGGGTTTGTTCCGCAATTTTCCAGAGGATGAAAATATTGGCAGATTGGATGATTCTGCAGATTCTTTTGTGTTGAATGAAATTAAACCTGTTTCTAAATCGTATTGCGTAAGATTGTACTTTTCTATGGAATGTATCAATTTTTCAGGATACCTGGGGTCTGTTGCATAGCCTGCTTTACGCAAACCCTTTGCCCATTTTTTATATTCTTGTCTCCCGTATTCAAATAAAAAGGCATACCGCTTTCCGTTCATTAAAAAATCTGTGTGGTCTACATAAGATTCTTCGGCGCTTAGATATACTCTGAAACAAGACTTTTGAGGGTCGTCATCCCATTTGTAAAATTCTCCGCCTTTCCAGTTTTTTCCACACTTTATACCAAAATGATTATTAGATTTTTTAGAAAGGGTACTGTTGCCGAAAGCAGATTCGTGTATGCCTTGTGCTAATGTGATGCTCGCAGGAATTCCACTTCTCTCCATCTCCTGAATTGCTATTTCTTTATACTTGTTCAGGTATTCATGCACCGTAAGGTCTTTCTCTTCCTTGTTCTGTGCTGAAAGATTCAGAGAGAAATAAACACATATTGCTATGACGTATAATATATTCTTTTGCATGGAATTAATGGTGTTTGTAAAAGCAATATAAGGATACTACTAAATTGATTGTTTAGCCATAACTGTTTAACAATATTTTGTAAAGTTAAAACTACTCGTTTGTAAAGTTATGCTTTTTTTATCTTGCAAGATAAAATTATTATGGAAAACAGAGAGTCAGAACTCGGATTATTGTACCCAAGGCTTCTTTTTTGTTGAAAAAAACTACTTCTGTAATACTCTATTGAACGGGTAAATTGGAGGTATATTGTCAATTATAAAACAAAAAAGATGTAGTTCTTATGTCTTTACATCTTTTTTGTTCTTTATTCATTTCTAAATGAAGTATTCATTTGCTTATCTGTGGTTTGCCCCACCGCCGTCAAACTTTGAGTCGTTATTGAATACCGTTTGATTATTCGATACCTGAGGACGTTTGCTATTGTTTTTGTTAAGGAAAATATGCTCACCGATTATAGGTTCTTCTCCTTTTGAAAGGTGGTTGCGTTGATATAATTTTGAAATTTTAATGGAGTAAAGCTGTGAAATACTGTGCATAGTTTCTCCTTTTTTCAATTGATGTATCTCATGGTTTTTAACCTGATTGGCCTTGGGCTCAAGAAAAATATAATATCCTTCCGCTATTTCTTCGCCTTCCGAAAGGTCGTTGAACCTTAAAAGGTCTTTGTAATCAATGCCATATGCTACTGATATCTCAAATAGGTTTCGCTCCTTTGTCGTTAATGTTGCTTTGCGCCCCTTTTGGTAAAAAATACGGTCAGAGTCGAGTTTTTTAGGAGGGAAAATGCCTGTAGATTCCTTTTTCGTTCCGTCAGTATTGAAAAAACCAATTAAAGGATCTGATTTTAGTATGTTCTTCTGAATACTTTCTGTGCGTTCCAATCTTCCTTGTATGCTTTCTATCAATTTGTTCTGATCTTTCAGACTGCTGTATAAAAGGTCTATCCTTGCACCCAACTCCTTCTTAAGTTCGATGTTCTGAAGTTTCATCTCACTTAAAGTTTTTTGTTTGTCTGATAATTGTTCCTTTAACTCGTCTTTAAATAATTCTGATTTGTGAAGGTAGGTTTCCAGATTTGTAATTTTATCTTTAAGTACATTAAAGTCATTAAAATAATCTGGTTCATCAAAACTTAAATCCAATAGAATTTCGGGGTTGAATAACTGATCAAAATCTGATAAGTTGTAGGCTTCAATTGTTGAGATTAATTTCTCAGCATAATGTGGGTCTGTAGCATAACCAGCTTTTAATAAACCCTTTGCCCATACCTTATAATCAAGTGTCCTCGATTGAAATAAAAATGAATAGTTAGAACGGGAGGATAAAAAATCTGAATGGTCCTGAAAAGATTCTCCTACTGTAGAGTAGGATCTGAAGCATGACCGTTTGGCTTCCAGGTATCCGTTGGTGTTTTCTCCGCTTTTGCAGATATAGGTTTCTCCTGTCCAGCCCTTGTGGCATTTAATTCCAAAATGATTGTTCGCATGGGTTGCAAGTTCCGAGGAACCATATCCTGATTCCAACATCCCCTGTGCCAGGGTTATGCTTGCAGGTACCATGGAGCGTTTCATCTCCTGAATTGCCATGTTGTGATAGTCTTTTATGTATTTTTCTGCCTGAGGTGTCAAGTCCTCGATGTGAGTATTGCCTTTAGGGGAGGGCTTACTCATTACTATATTGCACATAGACAATATAAGTATTACCGGTGTGATAAAGGGTCTCAATTTCATCCTGAATGGTATTTTGCTAAGTTCAACAACAAAACTAATTAAGTTTTGTAAAATCAGAAAAAATAGTCCTTCATATTTCATTAAAACGGGCTAAAAGCCAATATAATGCTTGGTTTTAGTGCTTCTTCAAAGGGAAATATATGAAAAAGTAAATATAAAGGTTATTTTTATTTGAAAAACAAAATAAGTCGAGAAAGATTGATTTTAAGATAAATCCAGTATTAACAGGTTGTGCCTTTTGTAAATGATAAAGCTTAGGATTTTCTTTTATTTATATGCCGCAAACATGATAAATTAAGAATTTGTGTGTTTTTATAGCTTTAGTCAGTCAGTGATGCACCTTTTATTTATCTGCCATCATTTTGTCCGCCTATTTTGATTACATTGATAAATTGCATGGTTAATGAATTGTTTTATAGATATATTATTATTAACAGGAATATTTAATTTTTTTGTTTCCATTTTATAGTGCACATTTAAAATGTTTTTTTTACCTCACTTTTTTTGTTAATCACTTTTTTTTTTGAGATGTCTTAAATATACAAAAAAATAATTATTCTTATTTGTATTTGTTTAACTATTGTTAAAAAAAATGCATTCTCTGATAGTTAAGGAGATATGCTTATGTTTTGTCTTTACTTTTTATTGATTACTTGTTTTGATGTGTATAAATAAAGATGGACCAAATTTTATTTTATTGCATTGATTTTTATCAATAAAGATAAAAAAGATGATTTTTTTTTCTAAAAATAGACATTCATTGCTCCTGAAAAGAGATTTTTTTGAGCACTTTCTTCTTTATTTTATAAAATATTACTTTTTTAACATTAACATTAAACCATCCCGCAAAGGCAATAATATGTTTTTTACCCGATTGTCAGATGTGACCTTTTTGTTGAATGCCGCCAAAGCCTTTGCTCTTTTTTCAGGATTCCCCTTAGCCGCCGCACCATTCCATAATACATTATCTGCTATTATTAAGCCACCGGGTTTTACATCGGGCAATATTAAATCATAATATTTTGAATAATTAATTTTATCGGCATCCAGAAATACGAGGTCCCACTGCTCTTTTAGTTCGGGGATTATTGACATTGCCTCTCCGATGTGTTGTATTATACAATCACCACGATCAGATTTCTGAATATATTCCGAGGCAACCTCCGAAGTCTCCGTGTTTATATCGATTGTATGTAATTTGCCGCCCTTTTGCAGGCCTATTGAAAGGCATATCGCAGAATACCCTGTATAGGTTCCTAGCTCAAGAATCCTGTCAGGACACTTCATTTGACTAAGGAAGCTCAGGAATTGTCCCTGAAGATACCCTGATAACATCTGTGGACGCATAACTTCCAGATGTGTCTTTCTTTCCAGTTCCAATAGTAAATCCGCATCATACACTCTTGTGTGTTCCTTTGAATATTTCTCTATGTATTCTTCAATTAATTTCATTATTTACATTTGATTTTTGTAATTTTATTCCCGAACTGCTTTAGATACATTTTATTATTTTACAGCCATAAATTTTATACCCGATTTTTATTTTTGTTATCTTTTATCATCATCACAAGAATTCTGTCTTGCTTTTTGTTGATTATCTACCTCTCTCTCTGAAATCTTGTTTTTCTGTATTCTTGAATGGCACAATAATAGCATCTCAAAATTTGAATTTTCTATGTTCAATTATCCTGTTATGAAAAATAAGTTTTTTCTGTCATTCATTCTCTCTTTTTTATTTTTTTTTAAAAATACTGATGCTCAGAATAATACATGGTGCACCGTTATGATGGAAGGGAATGATGCACAGACGTATAAAAACAGTTTGGATTTTCCTTCCGGGTTTATTAAAACACAATGGAAGGCCGGGCAAAGTATCACTGACCTTACTTTTGGAAATGGTGAATGGTATATTGTAACGGGTAAAACTCAATATTCCAATCAGGCTTACTATAAAGATAAAAAATTTCCGGGCGAATGGATAGAAAAAAAATGGAAAGAAGGTTTTGACCTCACAAAGATTTCTTACGGTAGCGATAAATGGGTGGTTGTTATGTCTGAAGGTGCAGGCCTGACTGCCGAAAGCTGGGGGAAAAGAAACTCTTTTGAAGAGATTAAAGAATATATCCGAGGAAAATGGAATGATGATAAATATATTCTCAATGTCGCTTTCGGAAATGGTGAATGGGTTGCCACGATGGCTAAAGGAGTAGATTATTATTCTCAGGTATATAATTGGGGAGCAGAATTTCCTGCAGTATGGGTGAATAATAAAATTAAAGAGGGTAAACAGATTACGTCCCTTGCTTATGGGGACGGAATGTGGCTTGTTGTTATGTCTCAACATTCTGTAGCAAGGAATGAAAGATATATTGTCTCTGAAAGTTTTCCGGAAGGCTTTATTAAATATCAATGGAATAATGGCAAAAGAATTAAATCACTTATATTTAATTATGAAAGGGACCTCAGTGCTTCTTTTGATGAGTATTTTAATGCCGGCCTCAAGGCTTCCAATGATGGAAATCAGGACCTCGCTGTTTATCATTATACAGAAGCACTCAAAATTAATCCTGAAAACTCTAAAGCTTACAACAACAGGGCATGGTCTAAGTACCTGAACGGCCAATGTCACGGTGCGCTCTCAGACGCTGATCAATCGATTGAATTAGGTGCTGATCAGTATAATTATCATACGCGGGGCGCTATCTTTTCTTGCCTCGGACGATGTAGGGAAGCCCTTAATGATTTTAATTCGGCTCTTAAGTTATCTTCAAAAAAAGATGGGTACCTTTACAGCGACCGAGCTAAATCCAGGGTTTGTCTCGGTAATGTTAATGATGCTATCGCAGATTACGACAAGGCTATTGCACTCGATCAGAATAATAGTGCAGAATACAAGGCCTACAGAGATAAATTAGTCCAAAAACAAAAAGAAAAGGAAAAACCTACTATTACTTGGGATTATCCATTTAACCCATTTGTTTCAAGTTCGGAATCTTCTTATAAGGTTAAGGCTTGCATCCATTCCTCTTCGCCTGTTGTTAGCATGAAACTGTTTTTTAACGGGAAGACCTTCTCCTCCAGGGGCTTCGGTGTTGATACAGATTGTACTGAAAGTATTAACGAACAGGTGAAACTCAAAAGGGGTAAAAATGAATTGGAAATTGTGGTCGAAACGGCTTATGCTACTGTTCGGTCTGAAAAAAGAATCGTCGAATATAAACCCGGCGTCGGGGGAGAATATCATGCCTTACTTATAGGGGTCGAAAATTATGACGACTTTTCTATTAATGACCTTGATAAACCTATCGATGATTGTGAAAAACTACGGAATACTCTTGTCACTAAGTATACTTTCGAAAAAGAAGATATTCACCTTCTGAGAAATCCCCGTAAAGAACAAATACTTGAAAAACTACTCTTCCTGCAGGAACGATTGTCAAATAAAGACCACCTCCTCATTTTCTATTCCGGTCATGGGATGGTCAATAATGAAATCGGTTATTGGCTGCCAGCTGACGCAAAAAAAGATAACAGACTTAAATGGTTCTCCAATTCAGAACTCCGCGATTATGTCAATAGTATAAAAACTCAACATACACTGCTTATTGCTGATGCTTGTTTCAGTGGATCTGTTTTTACGGGGGGATACCGGGATATTACAGAATTTGCCTGTGCGGAAATGGATAAAGTTCCCAGCCGAAGGGCTATGACCAGTGGTGCTAATACGGTTGTTCCGGATAATTCTGTGTTTTTTAAATTTCTAATTAAAAAGCTTGAGGAAAATGACCAGAGTTGCCTTTCTGCCGAAACCCTGTACACTAAAGTAAAACCTGCTGTTATTTATAACAGCCCTAATAACCATATTCCTCAGTTTGGTGTAATGCCTCAGACAGGCGATGAAGGAGGTAATTTTATTTTTAGACAACGCTAGCCTTTTTCGCCTGGTATCTTAGGTGTTTATTATGTTTTTTCGGTCCTCAATTCTAACCTTTTCCTATGCTTTGTTTAAGATCTACTCTTTTGTCTGTCCTTTTATCCCTTCCGCTCGGTGTTTCCGCTCAGCCCGATAATTTTTTGTTCGGTATGGGGATTCCCGACGGACCCGATCAGGGATATGATAAGTTGCCTGTTAAAGCAAGGTTGACAGAAGATGATTACAGAGCAGTAAGAACTTCTGCATCACTATATCCCTTTGCTCCGACACCGAAATCTCAGGGCCAATATGGTACTTGCACTGCCTGGTCTGCCGGATTTTGTGCCAGAACTATTCTCGAAGCTCAACGGCAGGGGTGGAAGGATAAAAAGACAATCGATGATAATGTTTTCTCTTATGGATTTATTTATAGGCTAAGCTCCTCAAAAACGAATTGTAATGGTGCTTATATATCTGATTGTTTAAGAAATATGAGAGATGTAGGAATTCCTAAACTGGAAGATTTTACAGAGCATTGTCCGCAAAATGCAATCCCTCCCTCGGTCTACTCTAAAGCGGCTCCTTTTAAAATTAAAGGGTATGCTACTCTTTGGAATACCAATCAGACAGCTTCTGATAAACAAAAGATTGAATTGGTAAAAAAAAGCCTCGATGAAGGTAATCCGGTGGTGGTGTCGATGTATGTTCCGGCTTCCTTCTGCTTTAGCAAAGGACCTACATGGTTTCCTGAGAGCAAAGATGCTGCTACAGGAAGTCAGGGGCATTCGCATGGCAGGCATTCAATGTGCATTATTGGTTATGACGACAACAGGGATGGAGGTGCTTTTCATCTGCAAAATAGTTGGGGGGAGAATTGGGGGGACAAAGGGTTTATCTGGGTTAGATATCAGGATGCTGCAGAATTTGTGTATCAGGCCATCGAAATGTTTAAAATGCCCTCGGATGATAAAAAAGATGAAGCGGTAAAGTTGGCTGGTTCACTCAGATTGGTGGAAGATACAGGACAGGAAATGAAAGCCTCCCTGTCTGCAAACAATTCTTACCGAATGAATAAGTCTTACCGCTCAGGTACCCGGTTCAGATTATACCTTAATAATAGCCAACCTGCTTATGTTTACGCTATAGGGTCTGATCTGACCAATGAAATCTATCAGGTCTTTCCCCATCAGAAAGGAGTTAGCCCGGCGCTGAATTATTCTCAGAACTCTGTGCCTGTTCCCAGCGAAACACATCATATCAGAATGGATGGCAATACCGGAACCGATTTCCTTTGTGTTATCTATTCTAAAAAACCAATCGATCTCAAAAACCTGAAAAGCTCTCTGAGTCAGCAAAACAACAGATATAGCTTTCAGCAAAAGGTCTGCAATGTGCTCGGTAGTAAAATGATGTCAGACCAGGAAATTGATTATTGCTCCGAAAAAGGTAAGATGAGCTTCTTTGCAAGAGCAAAAGGTAAATCTGTCGCTGCTATCTTTGTCGAAATGGAACATACTGATTAATCTTTTTATTCTGCTATGTATACTTTTCTCCAAAAAACGGCCTCTTTCTCCTTTGCGCTCTCTTTGTTTTCATTTTTCTGACTTACTATGCCCTCTTGGATAATAATTTCTATAATTTTTGTAAGTTTGCAGCGCTCTTTTAAAAGATTCACTCTCGTTTTGTCTTTTTTAGAGATTTTATTGTTTTTACCTTTTATATAATTTGAAATGATGAATAAAATGCGGGTCCGCTTTGCACCCAGTCCTACAGGTGCCTTACACATTGGTGGTGTTCGTACCGCTTTGTACAATTATCTGCTGGCAAAAAAACATGGAGGTGCTTTTATTTTACGAATAGAGGATACGGACAGGAAACGTTTTGTCCCGGGGGCTGAAAAATATATAATTGATGCCCTACAATGGCTGGGGCTTGAATTTGATGAAAGCCCGGAAAAAGGAGGTGATTTCGGACCCTATAAACAGTCCGAAAGACATGCCAATGGAATTTATGCTAAATATGCTGAACAGCTGGTCCAAAACGGACATGCTTATTATGCATTTGATACTGAAGCAGAATTGATTCAGGCTCGACAGAATGCAGAAAAACAGGGGTTGAAGTTTAAATATGATGCCTCCTCCCGTATGAATATGAAAAATTCACTCTCTCTTGATGAAGCAGAGTGGAAGCTTTTAATCGAAAATGGCGCTCCACAGGTTATTCGTATCCTTATACCTGATGAAGGTACCGTCTCTTTTAAAGATCTGGTGAGGGGAGTTGTCTCGTTCGATTGTGCCGAACTTGATGATAAGGTGATGCTCAAAAACGATGGTATGCCTACTTATCATATGGCGAATATTGTCGATGATTACCTTATGAAAATCAGCCATGTTATCAGAGGGGAAGAATGGTTGCCGAGTACTCCGGTTCATGTGCTGCTTTATCAGTTTTTGGGATGGGAACAAAATATGCCTGAATTTGCGCACCTGCCTCTTATCCTTAAACCTGAACCGGCGGCTTATCTCAATAAAAGAACGGTTGCCCTTTTTGCTGAAAAATTCTCTGATGCTTTTATTGATAGTGATTTATCAGATGCAAAGGATAAGGATAAGGTCTTAAAGGTAATACAACCTCTTCTTCAGGATTTTAAAAATCTTTCCAATCGTTTGAAAATTAATGAAAAGAAAGATTCTAATCTGCAGAAAGAGATTAAAACTTTTTTGAAAAATATTATTGCTGGTAAACTAAGTAAAAGAGATGGTGACAGACTCGGTATGCCGGTCTTTCCCCTCGATTGGGTTGGCGAAGACGAAAAGAATAGCTTTAAAGGGTTCAGAGAATGGGGCTTCCTGCCCGAAGCAGTACTTAATATCCTTGCACTTTTAGGATGGAATGATGGTACGGAACAGGAAATATATTCCCTCAGTGAATTGGTTCAGGCTTTCTCTGTAGATAAAGTCTCTGCCTCTGGTGCAAGATTTAATTTTGAAAAAGCCAAATGGTTCAATAAACAATATTTGTCTGTGATTGATAATCAGAAATTAATCGGACTTGTTACTCCGGATCTTCTTGCGAATGGTGTAGATGTCAGTCAGGATAAACTTATTCTCGTTGCTTCTTTGCTTAAAATGAGAATTAATTATACTTCCGATTTTTATCAGCAAGGTAAATATTTTTTCTCTGACCTGAACCTGGATGTGGTCACTTCTGTTCATGAAAAGAACTTCAGAAAAAAAATCCTTAATAAATGGTCTGATGATAAAATTACTCAGATTCAGAGATTAATCAGCCTTATCAATGATGTCCCTGTCTTTTCTTCTTCTAATCTTGAGGATTTGATAGAACCGCTGATTTCTGATATTAAAGGGGATATTTTACCCTTTTTCAGACTCGCCTTGTCAGGAGAAATGGGTGGCCCTGGCATATATGATATAATGGAAGTGCTGAACAAAGATGAAACGGTTGGCCGGTTGAATGAGTTTTTGTCTTTTTGTATCAACGAATTAGCAAAATTAAACCTCTGATGCCAATCACTTTAATGACGGGTGATTTTAACGGTTTTTTTATTGCGTTGTTTTATTTTTACTAATTACCTGACAGGTAATGTTTTTTCTTTCTTTTATTTTCTCTTATTTTTTAATAAGAACAAAATATATCTTGCTTTATGTAACTTTAGGTACTCTTTTGCGTTTCATGTGCATTATAAGAAGGAATATAAATAAATTATTTATTTTTATTTTTAACATTGGTTTTTATATAATTAAACTTAAATCTATGAATGAGGATAACAAAAAAAATAAGGTCAGATATAGCAATGAAGATCTTGCTGATTTTGAAATTATGATTAATGAAAAAGTGATTGAGGCTAAAAAGCAATTGTCTGATTTGAAAGTTCAATTGAAAGAATTGAATAATAGTGGTGATGAAAATCGGGCAGGTACCTTTGATGACGGTGCCTCTAACTGGCAAAGAGAACACTTGAGTAAATTAGCTGCAAGACAACAAAAGTTTATCCGTAATTTGGAATATGCTCTCATTCGGATTAAAAATAAAACCTATGGAGTCTGTTCGGTCTCAGGTACCCTTATAAGTAAGGAACGACTTAAATTAGTTCCTCATGCAACTAAGACTGTTGCCGGAAAACATAGTTCACAGGGCAAAACCAAAAAACAGGAAAAACCTAGATTTTTTAAAGAATAACTTCTCGCTACTTAATTTTTCAGACCGTTAAAATATACCCTGTTTACCATGGTTTATTTTAACGGTTTTTGTTTTTGTTTTGAAGCATTCTGTGTTTATCGTTTTGTTTTTTTATTCTCTTTTTTACCTTTTTTGTGATTTTTACCCTTGTTTTTGACCTGTATTTATTTATTGTTGGAAAATAATTGGTTTTTAATAGAAAAAGTTTGCTGATTAGTTTTCTATTTGTATATTTGCAACCGCTTAGGAAGTAAGAATTTAAAGAAAGGTTTCTTTTATATCTTCCTTTTGAAAGAAAAAGTAAGGCTTCATAGCTCAATTGGATAGAGCATCTGACTACGGATCAGAAGGTTGGGGGTTCGACTCCCTCTGAGGTCACTGAAACTTAAATAACAATATCAGGTCCTGACGCATTGTCAGGACGTTTTAAATTAATAGAAAGTCATGTCTAAAATTTGTCAGTTAACCGGTACTAAACCGCTTGTAGGGAATAATGTTTCTCACTCTAAACGTAGAACCAAAAGACGCTTTAATCCAAATTTGCAGAATAAACGCATTTATATTAAAGAAGTAGAAAAATGGATTAAAGTGAAGTTGACTACAAGGGCTTTACGTAATATGGAAAAAATTGGTACTTATAAGTACCTTAAACAACAGCTTGCTGCTGGCTTTGATCCTAAAGTATGGGTTGAAGACAAAAAGTCTATCGCTGCTGTCAAAAAAGCTAAAAGAGGTTACCGCAGAGTAGAAAATGTGGATGCTAACGGACATGTAACTTATTCTGTTACTTATGAACCTGAAGCTAAAAACGACAGAAAAGTTAAACTTTCAAGCATTATCAAATAATTATTCTTCCGTTTTTAACGAAAGATAAGAGTATTATAGAATTGTATTTAAATTATTAAAGCTATGGCAAAGAAGAGTAAAGGTAATCGGGTTCAGGTGATTCTTGAATGTACGGAACATAAAAGTTCAGGTATGCCGGGTACATCTCGTTATATTACCACAAAAAATCGTAAAAATACTCCCGATCGTCTTGAATTGAAAAAATTCAATTCTATCCTCAAAAAATATACTATTCATAAAGAAATCAAATAATCATGGCCAAGAAGATATCAAAAAATGCAAGGGTGGCACAACGTGCTGCCAATGCAGGTTCCGGAAAAGATCACGTCAAATGTGTGAAATCTATTAAAGATCCTATCACAGGTAAGATCTCATACAAAGAAGTTATCATTCACAAAGATCAGGTGAAAGAATTTTTTGCATCCAAATAATTCAGGTTGTAATTCAAATCTTTAATTCAAAAGGCTTTCCCGTAATTGGGGAAGCCGTTTGTACTTTATCCTGCCTCTGCCTCTATTTTTACTTTTTTTTGTGATTATCTTTTTATAATTGCCGAATTAGTCTGATGACGGCTGTTTTAGGGATTCTTGATTGAATTTACCCCTCTGAACTGAATGGACTCATTCCAACTAAGAAATGCTCTTCAGATTTCTTAATTCATCATTCTTAACTCTTTACAAATTATGGGATTTTTCAATAAACTCTTCAGTAAAAAAGAGGAAGAAAAAAATCAACTCAAAGAAGACCTTAATAAAGGACTCGAGAAATCCAGAAAAGGTTTCTTTGGTAAATTGGCTACATCCTTCGCAGGTAAAAGTACGATTGATGTAGAAGTCCTTGATGATCTCGAAGATATTCTTATCGCTTCTGATGTCGGTGTCGATACTACTATTAAGATTATTAAAAGAATAGAGAAAAGAGTCGCTAGTGATAAATACCTGACAACGAAAGAACTTAATGAAATCCTCAGAGATGAAATCGTTCAGCTATTAGCAGAAAATAATGCCGATGATCTCCTTTCCTATAACCTGAACCCCGATTCAAAACCTTATGTTATTCTTGTTGTTGGTGTTAACGGAGTGGGAAAAACTACCTCTATTGGTAAATTGGCTAATAAGTATAAAGAGGCGGGAATGAAGGTCGTACTCGGTGCTGCCGATACTTTCAGGGCTGCTGCTGTAGATCAACTTGAAATCTGGTCCAATAGAGTAGGATGTGATTTTTATAGCAAAGGAATGAATACGGACCCCGCTGCCGTTGCTTATGAAACAGTTCGCTATGCTAAAGATAATGGACATGATCTCGTCCTTATTGATACTGCAGGGAGATTGCACAATAAAAAAGGGCTGATGAAGGAACTGGAAAAAATTCATAAGGCTATTGGTAAACAAATACCTGGTGCGCCACATGAAGTAATGTTGGTGCTCGATGGATCAACAGGACAAAATGCCTATGAACAGGCCAAACATTTCTCTGAAGTGACTGATCTTAATTGCTTGGCCCTTACAAAATTAGATGGTACTGCTAAGGGGGGAGTCGTAATTGGTATCAGCGATCAGTTGAAGGTTCCTATTAAGTATATTGGAGTAGGTGAAGGTATTCATCATCTGCAAGAGTTTGATAAAAGAGAGTTTGTTGATTCTTTCTTTAAGGATTCTGTTCTTTAAAAGTAAGAATTTTCTGCCTTTTAATGACGCCTTGCAATAAATGAAAAATGCTTTTTCCTGAAATCTGTAAGGTGGGATTAATTCCCCTCAACTGTATTTATTCATCTTCTGTAGAAACAAACAGCTTGGTCTGTGTTGTCTTTTCGTTCTTGCCCAAATCATTCGATTGTAGATAGCGTTCTCTTGAAACAGCCTGGTATTTGTCTGTGCTGCCAATTACTTCCTGCTCTTTTTCATTGGAAAGTCGCATCGTAAAACAAGCATCTTTGCCTGTGTCTTTACATACTGCTGTTACGAATGTGATGTTGTCGGACATTGGTATCAAATAACTGATTTGCTCAAATGGCTTCCGCCGGTAATCCCCGTTTAAACCACAGACTTCCACTATCTTCCCGCTGTTTGCCCATAGGTCACAATAAATTCCGGCATCTTCATAAAATTGTATTTCATCTATACATATTACGTCATAATCCTGTATAAAATCATTTGCTTCGGATAACATATGACAGGAGGTAGCCTTATAACTTAATTGGTCATGTGTCACTAACATCTCCCCGGAATTTTCGTATCGATTGTCATTGGCATATTTTATCAGTAAACATTTTTTGCCTGCAATTTGATACCTTCTGTATCTTGTCAGTAATATTGTACTCTTGCCCGAAAACAACGGTCCTATGATTAAGCTTAATTTCCCTGACATATATTTTGATTTTATTGGTGTTTATTATTGTTTTGGTATCCCTTTGTAATTATTAATAGATTGACCAGAAGAAATGATTTTTCTGAGTTTTTGTTTTTAGTTTAATAAAACTGTTTCTGTAATTGTCCGGTTTAGATATTGTGCATTTTAATAAGCTGATAATTGTCATGATTTATAAATAATTAATTGCACTTTTTAGTTGTAAACCAGTGTTTTGTGTGGTGGTTTCAGGCGGTAATTTTTTTTCTGTTTTCTTTCCGAACCGCAAAATAATAAGATTTTAGGAAAGTTCTGTGCTATTATTAAAGAATCATTTTTATTTTTATTTTTATCCGAAGTTTTGTCCATTGGTTTTATTAATAACTACTTTTGCTTTTATTTTGATTTCTGTGTTTTTACACCTTTTTTTGTTAATAAAAGGTCGTTTTTATGGTTTTTGTTTAAATTAACCGTAACTTTTAACTGTAGTTTATAGTAGACTAATTAAGGTTTGTTTTATTTTGTCGAAACGGTATATATTAATTGTCACATTGTTGTAATTATATTCTGAATGAAAATTTATTTTATTTGTATTATTTTTTTAGTGCTTTTTCTAAATAATAATTTATATGCTCAACTGTCTTCCTCAGGAAAAAATAAAGCCGCATATACAACTTTCAAAAATGCTGAAAAAAAATTCTTCAGGGGTAATCTAAGAGGGGGAGAGGCAACCTTCGAAAGGTCGGCTAACCGATATGAAAATAATGGAGATGTAAATGGATATATAGCGGCAAAAGCTATGGAAGCTATTGTCTTACTCAATAAGGATAAACCTAAAGAAGCTTTCAGGGCCTTCAGACGTGCCGAAGAATTGTATGATGAACAAAATAATCATAATGAAGCCACAAGAGCCTACCTCCGCCTTTGCCTGGGTAAATACCACCTTTATTATAATGAACAAAAAGAAGCTACTGAATTCCTGAAAGAAGCTGAAAAAGTTGCCGATAAGAACCCTGACTATGTTTCTCCTATCTTTAATATTGAACTGCAACAATCTATGGGGGAACTTTACCTTAAAAAAGGGGACAAACAAACTGCGCTTGATTTTTTTGAGGAACTTATTGATGCCTCTAATGACATGCCTGATGATGAAAAAAATGCCGAGTTACTAAATAAATATCAAAATATAACTGCCGAGCTGTATGATGATGTGCTTGGCCCTGATGAATCTGCAGTCAGATATTCTGAAATGTTGGCAAATGCTGATTCCAGTGAACATGGCGAACTCAGACTCAAAACCGGAAGGTCTTACTATAAATATACCGAATACGAATCTGCTTATGCTCACCTTGAAAAAGCACTCGAATATGAATTGACTCCGGAAAAAGAAGCGGAAACTAAATCTATGCTTGCTACTATAGCTATGAGTATCAATGATTACGAAGATGCTCTGGAAAAAAATGGTGAAGCCCTCGCTCTACAGATCGAAATTGGTGCCCCGGCAAGAATAATTTATGATGGACTTATCAAACAAGGGGAAATCTGTAAATCCCTCGATATTACGGGTAAGTCTGTTTATTGGTACAAAAAAACTATTACTAATATTGCGGATGACTGGACCCTCGATAAAGAACTGGAATTATATGAGCTT
>CAJQOX010000281.1 GCA_905480075.1 uncultured Aureispira sp.
AACCAGGATAGCATTTGAGGAGCCACTATGAGCATTTGTTACCACCCCGTTCGAGTTTCCTGAAGCAGCGGACCAAGAATTATTATTCAACACAAAATCCTGAGACCATCCTGATGGAGGAAAGGTACCTTCGAAACCTTCGGACAGAATCTGAGCAAAAGAAAAAGTGTTAAGAGAAACAAGCAACAGCCACAGTAAAGGAAATTTCATAGACAGGACCATTTTTGTTAGTTAAAAAACGTTTTGGGTATTCAGATTATGAATCCCGATACTCTTCCAACATTTCCTTGTGTTGTAAAACAAGAGATTCAAGATTATCGAAATCGGAATTTTCTTTCAGAAGTAAATCAAAAACCTTCATCGTTTTGTCTAACCAAAAAATTGATTGAGGGATGTTTTTGATTTCAAAATAAAATTGTGAAAGATGAAAACAGGCCATTTCCTTGCCCATACTACCTGATTCCAGGAGAACTTGTTCAGCTTCATCATAATGTTCAGGACCTGATTTCCATAAAATATAGCCAAGAGTATGCAAATGCCCCGATTCTTCTTTGCCTTTTACCGCTAAACGTGCGTAAGGCAAAGCCTTTTCGCAGTCATTTTTTTTGATGGCATATAAGTAGGCAAGATTATTATTAATGGAAGGATTGTTTTTATCCACTTTCAATATATCATGATAAATAGCTGCTGCGGTATCATAATCTTTTTGTTTGTAGAAGCACAAAGCTTTATACATTAAGGCTTGCCACCTCAGATGATTGTAATCCACAGCCAAATCTGTATATTTGATGCATTCACTTAAATTTTTGTTTTCAAAGTAATATTTCGATAAATAGAAATAAAGTATATCGACCGGCCCGCCGGATTTAATCCCTAACATCATCAGGTCAAAATATACATCAAAATAAGACCCTGTTAATTCCCCGTAATTCAGAGAGTCGGCAAAAAGATGAAAATAACTCTTGTTGACAAAAGAAGAGCGAAGGGCAAGGGTCGAACAGTCTATAAAAATATGCTGTGCATCCAGATTATCATTTTCTTTCTGAAATCTTAATATTTTTTCTGATGTTTTAAAAAAAGCGTTTACAAAAGAGGAGTTGAAATTCAACTTGTCGAATATTTCATTTTTATTAGAGATAAAATAACTGATTTCAGATATGAAATCATTTAACTTATAAGCTCTCAACAACCTGGTAATTCTTCTCTCCATCTTAAAATCTTTTCGTTCATCCTCATCATCTGTTTTAATTTTTTTAATCAGAAACTTAAGGTCTTTGTTAAGCTCGTCATCATAACAAAAGGCATTTACAAGATGAAGGTCAAAATGAAAACGTTTTAGATAAAAAAGATTATTTTTAATTAGTTCAACGGCAATTTTAACATTGGAATTATCACTGCTTTTGAGCATTGCAGCAATATTCATTAAATCCTTTTCGCTATAAGTTTCCATTGTTTCGGAACAGATTTTTAGTTTTTAAATTTATCAGTTCATTCTGCCAGCCACCACGCAGGTCTTTTTGAATCTTTGCACCACACCATCCGGATTAAATATCTCGACAGCGAGAATATGAATACCAACCCTTGCTTTTCTCCCTTCATTGTCGGTGCCATCCCATTGCAGCGAGCCCTCTGCAGTGAGTATTTCACCATTGACCAGGTTGCGGACAAGTCTGCCTGTAGCGTCATAGATATCTATGTTTGCCACAAAGCCCAGGGCGTCCACGTTATAATTAATAAGCAGAAAATCCTCATAGCCATCCCCATCGGGAGAAACTGTTTCTGTGGGCAATTCAATGAGGTCTTCCCCCAGGATATCATTGATGAGGAAACTTGAATTCTGATAGGCAGGCGTAGCATAATTGACATAAGTAGCTGCCGAGTGCCAGTTATTATAATCATTGGTTGGGGCATCAAAATCTATACGTTCTAGGGAGACCCCGTTGAGGTCGTCGATCAGTGGTGAGTGGAAATCCTGATTATAATCGAACAAATCGAGGACTTTGGCCATATATAGTGCCTGAACCTGCCCGAAGGTATCGATATAAGAAGAATCGTATGCTGCGTACAAAAAGAAATTTCCTTCCTTATCGTCGAAAGTAGGCAGGTCATTTTCCACAAAATTATCCGGATTGGGTGTTGTATACTGCTGTTTGACGAGGTCTGCATCCTCTGTTATGACCACATACTCATTTGGAAAGATCAGCCAGTCGATGTCTACCGGAGAAGTCTGCAGGGAGGCCGCATTGGCAAGATTTCCATCAATGATCTGCGCGTTGGATATTACAAGATCAGCCGAATTGAGCACTTTAGAAGAATTATTATACAGTTCGATAAAATCCTTGTTGGAAGTTACCGGGTTGAATAAAATTTCGTTGAGAATCAGGTCGCCGGGCTGAATATCCTGCGGGAGGGCCACCCTTACCGTATTTTTAAGGGCGATGGGATTGCCGACACAATCCGTAAGGCCGGCCTGCATAGTAATGATATAAGTAGTGCCCATAACAAGCGGTGCATCGAGGAAAAGCATGACGGAATTATAGAAAGGCGATTCGACCCTTGCAGCGATGATATTGATACCTGCATCGTCGATCGTATAATTGGCAGCAACCGCGCCTGCGATATCTGCAATTGCCTCATTGAAATACACCCTTACAGAATCCGTGCTGAGCGGATACGCCCTGAGTGCATCAGGAGATTGCAGATCGGGATCGACGTCAAACACTGAATTTTGCTGAGAAGGCGAGCCACCCAGTAAATTTTCGGAAGCGCGCCAATTGGAAGCACCTTCACAGGGGCGGTCCGGATTGATGCGTTCGAGCGACCATCCTCCATCGTCCTTATCTGAATTCTGATACCAGAACAATTCATAGGAAACCGCATCAATAACCTCTCCGGACTGATCTTTGAGAATCAAATCATCGGAGGTATTCAGATCGGGGAATGAAGTAGTTGGTCCCACATTTCCGAAAGCGGAAAAACCGACAGTATCCGCCCCGCTGTAGATCGTGATATATTCTCCCGGGTGCAGGATAAAGAAAGGCAGGGAAGCCGTTACCGAAGAAGCATCTGTAAAGGTAAAACCCTCAAGGTTAAAGGTCTTATTGGAGCGATTGTACAATTCCACGTACTCCTTTTCGGGCAGGCCGACCACCGGATTGGGGTCCGCCATTATTTCGTTAATAATAATATCGTAGTGAGAAGCGGCTCCTGCTTCATAATAAGTCATAGTAGTAGAATCTATTCCCATGCTGTTGCCGATACAATCTTCGAGGTTGTTGAGTGTTATGGTATAAAGCGTCTGATCGACCATATTGGCTCCTAAAGTCAGGATGATTTCAGTTTCAGAAAGGCAGACCACCGTAATAACGACAGCACCATTATCTACAGAATAACTAAGGGCAGTTCCCGCAATTGATTTATTCAGGACATCATCAAATTCTATATAAATCTGATTGGGCCCATACTGTCTGGTAGAAACCACAGAGGGAGCAGTAGTATCGGGGCTATCGTTATAAACAAGATTCTGAGCACCTGGCGTACCTCCGGCAAATGCAGTCGATGCAATCCAGTTTGCTTCCCCTTTACACAACTGATTTGGATTAATAAGAGCAAGAGAATAGCCACCGTCATCTTTGGAATTGTCCTGATACCATGCGTCATCATAATGGACAGAATCGATCATTAGCCCTGAAGCGTTGAACAACATCAGCAGTTCACCGCTGTTTGTGAGGCCCATGCTGTTGACCGGCACCACGGTACCGATAGAAGAAAACAAAGCCTGATCGGAGGCGGCGCAGAGAATCACATAAGACCCCGGCAACATGATCTGAGCGGGCAGTGTATGATTGGTAGATTCAAAAAGGGTATAATTTGCCAGGTCGATGGTTTTGTTTGATCGGTTGTGGAGTTCGATATATTCTGCATCCGGCAGGCCAACTACAGGAGAAGGATCCGCCATTATTTCGGTAATAATAATATCGTGATAAGCAGCCGGCAGGACTTCATAGTAAACAAAGGAGTCGACATTAGCTGTTCCGATAATATTTCCGCTGCAATCTGTCAGAGCACTAACAGTAACGGTATAAGAATTCTGATCGACCATATTGAACGCGAGCGTAAGGGTGACGATATCAGGGAAGGTAAATACAGCATTTATAATAGATATTCCGGATACTGAATAATTGCCTGTTGTGGCAGCATTACTGCCGAGTGTTTCGTCAAAAGTCAGTTGGATGGTATTGGAATCTAAAAAATTAGCCTCTGTAATCGCCGGCCCCTGCGTATCGGGGGTGTTGTCAAAGACAGAATTCTGAATTCCCGGCGTACCACCATTATTGCTTACCGAGGCGAGCCAATTGGAAGCCCCCTGACAGATGAGATTAGGATTCACCAATTCTAGCGACCATCCGCCGTCATCCTTTACTGCATCCTGAAACCAGGCATCATCATAGAGAACAGAATCAATAGTAGCCCCCCCGTTATCTTTTAATGAAAGCAGTTCCCCACCATTTGTAAGCGTCATAGAACCGGTACTTATTGCATCTCCGAATACTGCATATGAGCCAACATTGGCAGCAGCCGTTAAGATCACATAAGAATCGGGAAAGAGCAGATGTGCCGGCAAAGTGTGGTCGGAACCATCGTTGAAAACCATTCCATTCAGATCTATTGTTTTGTTGGAACGATTGTACAGCTCCACAAACTCGGCAGCAGGTAAACTCACCTGCGGGCTGGGGTCTGCGAGAATTTCATTGATAATAATATCCTGAAAGGCAGCAGACTGAACAGAAAAATAAGTAAAGGAAGCAGAATTAGCTGCCCCGATGAGATTGGAAGAACAATCTGTGACATTGCTGACAACAACAGAATATAAAGTCTGATCCGTCATAGTGGAGACCGTAAGAGTGACCGTATTAGGAGCAGAGAAGACCGCATTTGAGACCGTGAGACCAGCAATCGTATAATTTGCGGAGTTGTTGGCAGTTACAGGGTCGAGTTGTTCGTCGAAAACAATTTGAACCGTTGTACTATTAGAAAAAGAAGCACTTGTTACAGAAGGACCTTGTGAATCCGGGCTGTTATTGAACACAGAATTCTGTTGTCCTGGCGTCCCTCCTGCGACATTTACAGAGGCGATCCAGTTATTTGCTCCCTGACAGAGGAGATTTGGATTAATTAATTCGAGCGTCCATCCGCCGGACTCCTTTGCGACATCCTGATACCATGAGAGGTCAAAAATCACCGAGTCGATCGTAGCGTTGCTGCCATCTTTGAGTTTTATTTCTTCACCGCCGTTTGTCATAGACAGAGAACTGATTCCTATAGCGGGACCAAAAGCAGAGTAAGCCCCCACATTTGACGAGGCAGTAATTATTACCACAGAATCCGGCAGGAGGATATAGGAAGGCAAGGCTTTGTCAGAACCATCATTGATGATCATACCTCCGAGGTCGATAACATTAGCGGAACGGTTGAGTAGTTCGAGAAATTCCGTTGTGGGCAGACCTACCTGCGGAGAGGGGTCCGCAAAGATTTCGTTGATAACAAGATCCTGAAAGGAGGCGGGTTGGACATTATAAAAAGTAAAAGAACCGGCCCCACCACTGATAGCATTTGAATTGAGATCTTGCACCCCATTAACAGTAAGATTATAAGATGTAGCACTGACCATAGTACTTACGGTAAGATGGACAAGGGTAAAATCGACCGCATCGCGGGTAGCGTTTGAGACCGTCACTCCATTATCGAGTGAATAATTCGTACTTGTATTGGCAGTAGTAAGGTCAACCACCTCATCAAAGTAGACATCTACCTGAGTGGCACTGATAGCGGCTACAGAATCGACAGCAGGAGGAGTAAGATCCACAACAAGCGGAGAAACATAGACATTATCGAAGAAAAACTTATCTCCTCGTGTAGTAGTATAGGTAGCCTTAAAACCAAAATGAGAGCCCGAGGAATAAGTCGCATCTGTAAAAGTACCTTCAGAGACATAGGTAGTTCCACCTGCATAATCAGCAAAGACTTCCCATCCGCCTGTACTGTTCCTGATGATACGGATACTGACAGTAGGGTTAGTAGCGACTGCACCGGCTGTGGCGCCAAATATTTTTACGGGCACACCGGCATCTACTCTGTAAATTTCGAGAGAATCGGTAGAACCGCTACCTCCTGCCCTGAGATAGTAACCGTTGGAGGTAGAACTCAGTGTTGAATTATCTGACTGCAGATAAACGAGCGCATAATTGGACGTAGAAGGAGCAAAAGCCATCTCGAGGTAAAATTCCCATAAGCAGGAATCCTGAATCGCAGTTGCTGTGGCCAATTCCGAAGAAGCAGAAACCCCGAGATTATCAGATTGCAGCTGAAAGCTCCCATTGACAATAAACTCGGAAACGGAACCTGTCCACACCGGATTAGCAGTAAAATTTCCATCAGAGAAATCATCCTGCATAGTTTGAGCAGTTAAATTATTACAAAAAACGCAGGCTATTAAGGATAAAAATAAAAATCTCATATAAAATAAGGCTATTACAGATCACAATAAAAATTTCTGTTGTTGAGCAGAAAAAATACAAACAGAAAGGGATATTAATAAAATCAGATGTAAAACATTAAAGATAAGAGAGTGAAAATAAGTAAAAATATACACTCTAAGATTAAATGAAGGTTAAAATTTAAAAATTGCCCTTCCAATAACTATCTTTGCAACGATAATTATTCCCTTTTAGACTAGGAACAATGGCAGTCTAAGAACTTTACTATAGAAAGACAATTAAAAAAGATGAAAGTAGCAGTAGTAGGCGTGACAGGCATGGTCGGGCAGGTAATGTGTCGTGTATTGGAAGAAAGAAACTTCCCGATCACAGAATTTTTGCCTGTAGCATCAGAAAGATCGGTAGGAAAGTCCGTCGAATTCAAAGGAAAACAATACAAGGCACTCAGCATGCAGGATGCAATCGGAGCGGCTCCTGACCTGGCTATTTTTTCAGCCGGAGGTTCCGTTGCGAAAGAGTTTGCTCCATTATTTGCAGCTGCCGGGACCACAGTAGTCGACAATTCTTCTGCTTTTCGTATGGATGAAGACAAACCACTGATCGTTCCTGAAGTAAACATTCACAGTCTGAAAGAAAGCGATAAAATCATAGCAAACCCGAATTGTTCCACTATACAATTGGTTGTTGCACTTAAGCCACTAAATGACAAATACGGAATAGACAGACTAGTCATCTCTACCTATCAGTCGATGACCGGTACAGGAGTTCAGGCGGTCCGTCAATACGAAGAAGAAATGAATGAAGGGAAAGCCTCAAATCCGGCTTACCCACATGAAATTTTCCAAAACTGTCTCCCACACTGTGATGTTTTTTTTGACAACGGCTATACCCGTGAAGAATTAAAACTGGTAGATGAGACCCGCAAGATATTCGAAAACAACAATTTGCGAATTACCGCCACTGCAGTTCGTGTGCCTGTACAGGGAGGGCATTCAGAAAGTGTTAATGTCAGCCTGCTCAAAGATTTTGAAATTTCAGAATTAAGGTCTATATTAGAAGCAGCAGAGGGATTGATCGTAATGGATAACCCTGGCAATAATGAATACCCTATGCCTTTGTATGCACATCACAAAGACGAAGTTTTTGTAGGCAGGATCCGCAGGGATGAATCTGCTGAAAAGACATTGAATATGTGGGTAGTTGCAGACAACCTTAGAAAGGGAGCTGCAACAAATGCTATACAGATAGCAGAATATTTAGTTAAAAAGGGATGGTTGGCCAACAAAAACAGTACAAAAGTCATCGATTAGACAAAGTACATGTTCTTTGCAAGCCCCCCTTAGAACAAAAAAATGACAGCTGAACTTGAACAAATCCGGGATGAAATCGTGGAACTGAGCTCTTCAAAATCCGACATAGGATTTTTAGAAGCTTTGGCAAACAATGCCATCTACTGTCTTAGTAATTATCAAAAGAAGGAACTTGCCCTCCGGACAAAGAAGGCAATAGACATAGTGATCACAGACTTATTGAACACACTAACCAAGGAGATAGAGTGGGCGAAGGAAGAGTTGGAGAATGAAAACTATACAGAACTGTCCAAACTATTCAAGAAAGCCAAGGATCAGATACTGTCTGATATCAATCAGTTATTTTAGTACTCAGATAAAACAATCGCATACAACCATTCTATATACCGGAAAGTTTAATCTTTTCATCCAATAATTTTTTAATCAAACAATCAAAGCCATTCCACCTTTTCGGACATCGGTGAGCGATTTGCGGCGGTCAATTCCGTTTCATAATATCCCATATAAAACAAACCCAGACATCGCTGACCTTTATTTAAGTTCAGGAAAAATTCAAAGCGGTCAGTATCTACAGTTGAAGGAGAGCTCCAATAAGCACCTATTCCATAAGCATGAGCGGTCAGCCACATATTTTGCACCGCCATAGCCGTAGCGGCCATTTCCTCCCATTCCGGCAATCGCTCCTCTTCATCTCTTTGCATGCAAATAGCGATGACATGCGAACATTTGGCAGGTTTTGCGGCAGTTTTTTTGAATTTCATTTCCGAAAATTTATCTGCAGGCATTTTTTCTTTATACAAATCAGCCAGAATCCGTCCTAAATCAATTAGTTTTTCACCTTCCATCACTTTAAAACGCCAGGGTTGCGTGAGTCTGTGGGTGGGCGCATAATTTGCATTTTCGAGAATCTGAAGTATGATATCTTTATCAATCTTTCTATCCGTATAGGAAGCCGGAAAAACGGATCTTCTTTCGCTGATTAGCTTATTGCAATGGTCTACTGTATTCATAATTTCATCCATTCTATTTATAATGTCATTTTATTTAAAAAGGTTAAAACTAAAAATATAAATATATACAAAAGGATAGAAAAAGATGCTAAGAAATAAAAAACATGAAGAAAATCAATCTTCATGTTTTTATTCAATATCAAGTTTATCATTCAGTATCCATTAACCTACGTTCATTTATCCACCTAAAATCACATCCACTCTCCTATCATTTTTATTTACATTTTTATTAATACCTTGCAGAGGATTTTCTTCCCCCATGGGTAAAACAATCACCTCATTCTGCACACCCAATCTAATGAGCTCTTTTCTAACAGCAATCGTTCTTTTAGTAGAAAGGGTCATATTCATATCCTGATCACCTTTAATACAAGTATTACCATACAAATAAACTTTTACAGAAGGATTTTCTTGCTCTATTACATTTTTAATAACAGAAAGGATTTTTTTTGAGTCATTTGAAATTTTATAAGAACCATTTTCAAAATAAAGAGACCCTATTTTTTTGTACTGTAAAGGATGATTTTTAACCAACTCTCTGAGTTTTTCAATTTCTTTTTCATTGCTGATAATTTCTTTTTCTTTGTGCAGCAATTTTTCTACTTGGTTTTGTAATTTATTTTCTATTTTATCATGCTTAGCACTGTTTTCATTAACAATATTCCCCAAAGAATCAATCTGACGCTGTAAGCCTTCTTCGGTATCTCTCGATATTTTTATATCTTCCTCTACTCTCTTTTCCAATAGTTTGATACGTTTATTCAATTCTTTTGTATTGTTTTTCCCACCTAAACGCACCCCAACCATAAATTCGTGTTGAGCACCAAGGCTGCTGTTCAGTTGATTATCTACTCCAAGTTCAAAAGTGTACCCTATAAAGACATGCCTTTTGATATCTATTCCTGCAGTAATAGTAACAGCTGAAGTAGATGATCGATTATTTGAGGATCGAAAACCTCCGCCAAACCATAATAGATTATTCCACCCAAACAAAAGATTCCCTTCTACTTGAACAGGAGCATTCGGGACGAAACGAATTAATGCAGAAGGCTCTATATATAAATTCTTTTTAGGCCCCAAAACAAATCGATAACTCAAATTACCCAAAAAATGTCTACTATTAATGAAACTAATATTATCGTTAGTTGAAGACATATACAAAAAACCATTGTTCAACCCTTGCATCATAGAAATTCCCAGGTTTAATCCATGAATTTTGTAATTTATCCCAGCACTAAAATCAAAAGCCAAGCCTTCTGAACTATTTTGTAGCAATTGTAAATCTGCAGTATTTCCAACCGTTGCATTTTCAAAATCAAATCGCTGATGAATAAACCCTAAAGACAAACCCAAGGAGAGACGATGAGGTATTTTTTTTGAAAGAGGCAGGTGATAAGCATAGGAAGCCATGCCCCCTATTCTACTAATAATGTGCATCTGATCTACATAAAACATAGCACCAACCCCCATATCAGATTTAGGGATTCTAGCATCAATACCCAAAATTCCTGTAAGGGGGGATTCAGGCATATTCACCCATTGTTTCTTAAAATGGAAATTTATCTTTGTAAAATTTTCCTGTCCTGTTCGGGCAGGATTATAAAGATAAGGATTGTATAAGTAATGATTCATTACTGGCAGCTGCTGTGCTGAAACTTGAGAAAAAACAGCCAACATCAAACAACCGGTGATAAAATTTATTGATATTTTCATAAAAAAAAATTTTTAATTTTTAAAACAAAGAGAATTACCTTTTAATAGTTACGGGACCTTTATACTCCTTACTATCCAGTGTAATTACATAATAATAGGTTCCTTCTGGCAATTCCTGCCCATTGTGTACTCCATTCCAATCTGATTGATAGTTTTCTGAACGGAAAACTTCTACACCACTCCTTGAAAAGACCTGTACTGTATAGGTTCCTACATTTTGAAGGAAGTCAACTTCCCATGTATCGTTAATTCCATCTCCATTAGGTGTATATAGATCAACAATCGAAAGTATTGCTTGAGGTTCTACAGTAATAGTGACATTTTCAGTAGCAGAACATCCATTAGCATCACTTACTTGAACAGTGTAATTATAACTACCTATAGGTGCACCAGAAAAAGCGGGCGTTGGACTATTTGGGTTTGAAAGATAGATAGGTGGCGTCCAAGATAAAGAATTACCTCCACTTGCATACAGTATAAGGCTTTCCCCTTCATAAACTGAAGTGTCGCTGATTATATCTATAATTGGAGCTTCTAAAATTGAAACATCAGCACTTAGAGAGACAGAACAACCGGACGAAGTTACCAACACAGTATAAGTTCCTGCTTCATCGGCAGAGACATTGCTTACTGAAATAGCATTCGTATTCGCAGAAAAACCACTGGGACCTGACCAATCATAGCTACCACCAAAGACCAGAGGCACTGTTAAATTCACAGTTGAACTTTCACAAACAGGGCTATTATTCAACACCATATTTGCCTCAGGCAATTCATTGACCATCAACAAGTTAAATTCTTTTTCTGAGACACAGGCAGTAGTATTATCAACTATATATACTGAATATACCCCTTGGTGATCCAAAGCATTTACTGAACTGACAGAAACGGTATTTCCTGTTCCAGTAAAGGCATTAGGACCTTCCCAGTGATAACTTACATTTGAAATAACCGGTGCTCTTATTACAAGAAAATCTCCCTCACAAAGAGGACCGTTATTGGTTACAGGCGAAGGAGCAGCAGGATTAGCGTTTACCTGAACAAATGTAGAGTCCTTTTGAGAAGTACAGGAACCAACAGTAACATAAACATAATAATGTCCGATTTGTGTAATTGATACATCTGAAAGAACTACTGTTTGATTATTAGATACAAATCCATTGGGACCTGTCCAGTTAAAAACACCACCGGTAACTCCAGGTGTTGCCTGAAGGACAATAACATCGCCTTCGCATACCGGTCCATCGTTTATAGCAACAGGCTTTGCAGGTGAAACACCTATGGTTAAATTGAGGGTGACTGTAGAATCACAGCCTGCTGCATTCGTCAATACATGGGTAGCACTGTTGTTATCAGCAGTATAGGTCACACCATCTATCCAGGTATAATTGTTACAGGATATTATTGCATCTGTTCCAGTATTGGAATAATTAACCGTC
>CAJQOX010000282.1 GCA_905480075.1 uncultured Aureispira sp.
AAAAGGCGGAGTGGGCAAAAGCACAGTTATAACGATGACTGCAAATGCTCTTTCCAGAAAGCCATTCAATATCAAGCTTTGTGTAATAGATTGCGACAGACAGCAAAGTATCTCAGAGGCAAGGTCCTTTGATGCGGAAGATGGAGAAGAAGTTTTTTATCCGGTGCTGAGTTTAACAGTTAAAGAACTTCAGGATAAAATACATGAACTTGACAAGCAATATGATCTTATTCTTATGGATACAGCAGGACGACTTGACCATAATGTCTCTGTCGAGAAACAGGAAACTACCAAGGCATTGATGTATGCTGATTATTTATTTATTCCCTTCAGGGCCGGCAGCTTTAATCTTGATGCAAGTATCGAATATTTAAAAATAGCAGATAAACTCCAGAAATTACGGGCAAATAAAGAAAGACCACTCTCCTATTTTGGATTTGTAAACATGTTTAAGGACCGGTCTAAAACCAATGCCTTTTTGGTTTCTGAAATTGAACACCTCAGAAGCAGTGGGATACCCTTCATGCTATGCAGACTCAGGAATTATACACTTTTTGAAGAGATTGACACCAGAACTAGTTATTATGATGTAAATTCCAACAATAAGGCAAAACTGAATTTTACTGTCTGGATTAATGAATTTGTAAAAATATTGAAGAATGGCTAAGAAAAAAAGATCAAGGACTTCGGACTTCAGTTTAGGTAAGGAAAAAAAATCAGGAAGTCTTCCTACGGTTGAGGAAATTAATTCTGTAGTTGCTAAAGCGACAGACCAAGAAAAAACGGACAGTCAAAAGAAAAAAAGAATCCCTTTTACAACAGCTTTATCTCCACAGAACAGGGCGTTACTGGAAACAGCTTCGCATGAAGGCCGCGGAGGTGTCGCAGATATTCTTAATCTTGCAATACAACACTATTTTGAACAGGTAGCACCTATTAAAAATTCAGAAATGAAAAAGATTTTCCTGAAAATTTACGAATCTAAAAGCAAGTGACACTTGTCACGTGCAACGTGAAAAGTAATAAGTTTACCGTGTTGGTAAGTTTAAAAACAAAGGCACCCGCAAATGAAAACAATAAAGGCTGAATTGCATTATGTCCGGTTATTGATCTTACGTTTAGCAATTGTGTTTCTTCTGTTCACCTTATGCCGTTTGTTTTTTTATCTCTACAATACATCTTCTTTTGAAAATATTGAAACAGGAGAATTGCTGTATATTTTTGTGTCAGCCCTGCGTTTCGATACTTCTTCCATTTTTTATACAAACATTTTATTGATCGCAATGCACCTTTTTCCTTTTGGGATAAGGGCTTCAGTGTGGTACCAAAAAATTCAAAAATATATATTTTTATTCACTAATGCCATCGTTCTGCTCTTTGAACTCGGAGACATTGTTTATTTTCCTTATGCATATAGAAGAATGTTAGGAAATGATTTTGGAATGGGAAAGGATATTCAGAATTTATTTCCTCAGTTTTTAAGTGATTTCTGGTATCTGTTACTAATTTTTTCTATTCTGATCTATCTAAGCTTTTATCTATATAATAAAACAGAAAATAAAATATCAGGATTATCGCAGAAACTGATACCTCAAATAATTTTATTTATTGGCGGGCTGGCAATAACAATTACAGGAATGCGGGGAGGCTTACAACTTAGACCCCTTATGCCTATAAATGCCTCCGATTATGTAAGTAATACTCAGTATATGCCCCTTGTGAGCAACACGACATTAGGCCTGATTCATTCTATGCAACAAAGAAGAATCTTTTATAAGAATTATTTTGATACAGAATCTCTACATAATATATTTAATCTAGATAGAAAATATGAAAGCCAAGAATTTAGTAAGAAAAATGTAGTACTACTCATCTGCGAAAGCATGGGAAAGGAATATACAGGTTATTTCACAGAAGGGGAGAGCCACACTCCTTTTTTGGATTCCTTGCTTCAGAAAGGACTGAATTTTGAAAATATGTATGCAAATGGAAGTCGTTCCACTCAAGGAATAGTTTCAATTACCGGAGGCTTGCCTGCACTGATGACAGATCCTTATATTTTTTCTGCATATCAGAACAATAATCTGATTGGATTAGGCGATTTACTTGGAAATGAAGGCTATACTAATGCTTTCTTTCATGGTGGCGAGGTGGGTACAATGGGTTTCAGTCATTTTATGCCCATTGTGGGTGTCTACAAATACTATGGCCGATCTCACTATTTGCAGGATAATAATTATCCCGCAAATCAGGATTATGATGGAAATTGGGGTATTTGGGATGTTCCTTTTTATGATTATGCATTGAAAAAAATAAAAACCTTTGAAACTCCTTTTTATACAACCTTGTTCTCAATAAATGCACACCATCCTTTTAATACAGAACCGTGGTTTGAAGAACTATACCCTGAGACAGATAAAAAAATCAGAGCCATCAAATATGCTGATTATAATCTTAAATTATTTTTTGAGAAGGCATCAGAAGAACCTTGGTATAAAAATACTTTATTTGTCATTACTGCAGACCATTCAGGGCCTGGGAATAATCCTTTATATACTAATAATGATGGTCGATATAAGATACCATTACTGTTATATTGCCCGTCTGACAGTAATCTGACAGGGAAATTTTATCCTGTAACGGAACAGATTGATATAATGCCCACTGTTTTGCATTACCTTGGTTACCCGCATCATTTCAAGGCCTTTGGTCTTAGCAAATTTGATACTTTAAATCATCAACATTATAATTATACTTATGAAAAAGGAATCTATCAAATAACAGGAAAGGAGTATGTTCTTCAGTTCGATGGTCTCAAATCAATTGCGCTCTACCACAGAATAAATGATATTTATCTCAAAAATAATATTATCACTAAGTATCCTGAGATTGTCAGAAAACTTGAAAGGCAGTTAAAGGCCATGATCCAGGTTCATAACAAATCTTTGATAGACAATGATATGAAATAGTAGCCCACGTGCAAAGTAACACCTGTCACTTTGCACGTGTAACGTATCATGTGTATTAGCAGATTCCCGGAAAGATTTCTGCAAGAACAGGTTTGGCTCCGCTAAGAAAAAATTCAACAGCAATAACCATTAAAATTAAACCCATCAGACGCATCAGAACATTATTTCCTGTCTGACCAAGTATTTTTGAAATTTTTGTGGATGAAAATAAAATTATATAAGTCAACACACAAACCAAAGAAATAATGCTGATTAAAATCAATTTTTGAATCAGTGAATCAGCGTCTTCCATCAAAACAATAGCATTAGAGATACAGCCAGGCCCACAAATCATTGGTATAGCAAGCGGAGTGATTGAAATATCTGATACATATTGCATGACGTCCTCTTTAGCAACTTTAACCTTTCCCAGTCTTGCCTGAAGCATATCGGCACCCATCTGAAAAAAAATAATACCTCCAACTATCCTGAAACTATTCACGGAGATACCGAAAAAACTAAATAAAAGTTGACCTGAAAAAGCAAAGGCTATCAAAGTAATAAATGCAGCTATCATGGCTTTTCCAGCTGTCCTACGTTGATTATTAGTGTCTAAATTACTTGTCATAGTAATAAAGACAGGCATTACTCCAAGGGGATTCATCAAGGAGAAAAATGAGGTAAAACACAATAAGGCAAAGGCAATATTTTCAGTCACAGCACTAATTTTATAATGGGTTATTTAATATTTTAGTGCAAATTTAGATTAAACTTAAATTAATAGATATATTTACTCCAATTTAATTAGTTTTAAAGAAAATAAATCTTTTTATTGCTAATTTTTAAGATAAAATCTATATTTTTATTTGTAATTATAACTAAAATCAGAAAATTTTTCTACATGATAAAATTAGATAAAACCGACAATAGAATCTTAAGTCTGTTACAGGCTAATGCAAAACTGACTACAAAAGAAATCGCTGCCGAACTTGGATTAAGTATTACCCCGGTGTACGAAAGAATTAAACGTTTGGGGAAACATAAAATAATACTAAAGCATGTTGCTTTGGTCGACCGAAAAAAAATAGGAAAAAAACTAATCGGGTTTTGTAATGTATCCCTAAATTATCATAATAAGGATTATTTGCACCGATTCGAGCAAGGTATTGTAGGATTCAGTGAAGTCCTGGAGTGTTATCATATTACGGGGAAATTTGATTATATGTTAAAAATTGCCGTTGAGGACATGGATGCCTATCATGAGTTTACTTATCATCATCTTGCAACTTTAGAAGGGGTAGGTAACGTACATACGGTGTTTGCTATGAATGAAATTAAATACAATACAGCATATGAAACGGAATAGATCGGAATATTTGTCAGGCTACCAACTTTAATTATTATTAAAAATGGCACGAAAGGTGTAAAAAGTAAAGGAGATCATAAAAATACTAATTGAAATTATGTATTTTTAGAGTTAATTTAACGGATTAAAGACAAATTTTTAACACAAAATTATATAGCATGAAATTTTTAATATTAAGTATTGCATTTGCCCTGCAGACATTAAGCATGTGCGGGCAGGATGTATCTGAGGTTTTCAGTTCTTCAAAAACAATGATGGAGTTTGTGGGCCTTGATTTTTCTGAGGTAAAAATGGTAGGCTCTGAGGGCTTTAGCGAACCAGCTAAAATTCAAAATTATTATTTTGGTGTATGGAATGGATTATTTATGTCTGAGATGGACAAATATGACGTAAAAGGCGCCTTCATGAAAAGAAATATGGATTACGACCTGAGTGTAGTAGAGAATGGAAATGACGATGTGGATTTTATTGATATGGTTACTAATAAAAACCCGAAGTCTTTTTCAGACGAAAAGTTACAGGGCATGGTCAATAAATATGAAACTGATGAAATGGAAGCTAAGTTTGGTTTAACCTTTATCGTTCATAGTTTTAATAAGTTTCAGGAAAGAGGAAATTTTTATGTTGTAATTTTTGATTCAAAAACAAAAAAAATATTACTCTCTGAAAGAATGACCGGTGAAGCAGGTGGATTTGGTTTTAGAAATTATTGGGCAAGATCTTTCTATAATATAATTGATCAAATTAAAGATGGCCAATTCAGAAGATGGAAAAAAGAATACAGTGTAAAGAAGTAAGAAACAAAACAAACAGGTTTTTGATGAGAATTCTTTAAATGAGTAAAATAAATTTACATAAATAAAAACGTGACACGTTGCACATTCAAAGTGTCACGCGACATAATGATAAACTTATACCTACACACAACTTCTGCCCCTTTCACTGATTTTTCAGATCAGCTGAACAAATTGCCAATTGCAATACAAAAACATATACTGAAACGTAAACAAAAACGCAAAAGAGATGTTTCGTTGAGGGGATACCTTTTGTTGCAGAAAGCACTGCTGAAAGGTTTTGGCACTGAATTGAAGCAGCTAACATTCCTCCAATCCGGAAAACCTATTATAAGAAATCAGAACATTCACTTCAATATAAGCCACAGCGGAAATTTAGTAGGTGTTGCTATAAGCAAAACAGGGACAATAGGATTGGACATCGAAAAATTCAGGAAATTTAAAAATATAGACTCGGCATTTGCTTTTTTCAGCAAATTAGAACAAAAAGCTATTCTTACATCAGATTCTCCAGACAAAAAACTAATAGAACTATGGTCGAAAAAAGAAGCCTTTATAAAAACAACAGGTGGTCAAATGTTTGACATGTCAAATCACACAGATGTCAGATTTCTGACAACAAACTGGAAAGGAAAAGATTATTTCTTCCACGCAATCCCTAAATTCGCCGACTACGAAATATGGATAACGTCTTCATTCCCAACAAAAAACATCTTAATAAATTTAGTAGATTGCCTTTAAAAAAAAGTTGCTAAGAAAAAGTCTTTCAAACTTTAAACGTGAAAATTTGATAAAATGCAAAAGTGTCCTATATTGCGCATCTTTTAGCTACTTTTCCTCTTTTAATCAATAGCAAAGGTACTAAAAACGGATATAAATTATTAGCCTTTCCGGAAAATTTATCTGACACTGGAATAATATATAAAGTTACATCATTCAACCAAGAAACAATGGCCGAGCCTGAAGACAAAATATCTAACAAAAAACTGGGGCGTCCCAAGCTCAAAGAAGCGAGGGTTCCATTTACAACCTCACTGATAACCAAGAATAAGGGAAAATTAGAAGTTCTATCCAGTGTGCGTGGGCAAAGAAAAGCAGATGTTTTAAACGAAATTCTGACCTACTATTTTGAACATGTAACTAATAAAAAAGAGAAAAACTTACTGGATGCACTCTGATACAAAGTATTAATAGATTACTCATTATAATTCAAAGAAAGAAACTTATAAAAACAGGCAATGGTAAGAATAGGAGACAGGAGACTCGTATTGGAAGACTTTGAAAAAGTTTTGTTTAATAATGACAAAACTACTTTAAATGAAGACGCACTCAAAAAAGTAGAAATGTGTCATCACTTTTTAAAGGAATTTGCATCTGACAAAGTAATATATGGCATTAACACCGGATTCGGTCCAATGGCACAATACAAAATAGATGACGACAAACGAATTCAGCTTCAATATAACCTCATCAGAAGTCACTGTACAGGTATGGGACAGATTTTTGATGATACCTGCATTCAGGCTGCAATGCTTTGTCAGCTTAATACGCTCATGTTGGCTCACTCAGGTATTGACACAGAGGTCCCGGAACTAATATCCAAATTGATTAATGAAAATATTTGTCCGATTGTATTTGAACATGGTGGAGTAGGTGCAAGTGGAGATTTAGTACAATTGGCACATCTTGCTTTGGGCTATATTGGAGAAGGTGAAGTTATTCATGAAGGCAAGGAAAAAGATTGTGCAGAATTACTGAAAAAAAAAGGTATAAAGCCCCTCAAGATAAAACTAAGAGAAGGACTTTCGCTCATGAACGGAACTTCTGTAATGACTGGAATTGGTTTTGTTAATGCAAGTGCAGCCAAAAACCTGCTAAGCTGGTCTATAGTTACATCTGCCATGCTCAATGAAATTGTTTGTGCCTATGACGACCACTATTCAAAAGAGCTCAACTATGCTAAACATCATACCGGACAACGGGCAATTGCTGACATTCTGAGAGAGATGCTTAAAGACAGCCAACTTACAGAAAATCGTCAGGACCATTTATACAATGCAGAGGTAAAAGAAACCTATATACAGAAAAAAGTTCAGGAATATTATTCTCTACGTTGCCTCCCTCAGATACTAGGTCCGATTTACGACACGCTTAGTCAAACAATCCGAACACTTGAAAATGAAGTCAACTCGGTAAATGATAACCCTATCATAGATGTGGAATCCAAAAACGTCTACCATGGAGGTAATTTCCATGGTGATTATGTGTCTTTGGCGATGGACCAACTAAGATTGGCAATGACTAAATTGACCATGCTGTCAGAACGGCAACTCAACTTTTTACTGAATCACAAAATCAATGATATACTTCCTCCCTTTGCCAATCTTGGTGAACTGGGTTTTAATTTTGGTGTACAAGGTGCTCAATTTACTGCAACATCAACTACTGCAGAAAACCAAATGCTCTCTACATCAATGTACATTCACAGTATTCCAAACAACAACGACAATCAGGACGTAGTAAGTATGGGCACTAATGCATCCTCGGCCACTCGCAGAGTAATTGAAAATGCTTATCAGGTTCTGTCCATCGAAATAGTAGCTATTGTACAAGCAATAGAATATCTGAAGGTTGAAGAAAAACTGAGTTCTTATACAAAATCACTGTACAAAGAACTTAAAAAAATAACCCCGCCTTTTGTGGAAGACAGGCCTATGTATAAACGCAATAAAGAAGTAAAAGAATATTTACAGAACAAACGGCTTGATATTTTTGAAACGCCAGACATAGATTTATATTCCAAAACCAACGGGACTAAAAACTCTACAACAAAATATTAAAATGAAATACGCATTAGTTACAGGAGGATCACGAGGTATAGGAAGAGCTGTTTGTGAGAAATTGGCTGAAATGGGATATAATATCATAATAAATTATAATTCCAACGAAACGGCAGCTAAAGAAACGGCAGCGCTGGCAGAACAGCATGGTGTCTCTACCTTATTAATGAAATTTGATGTTGCAAACAAAGAAGAGGTTAATTCTACTTTGGTAGAATGGATGGAAAGCAACCCTGAAAATAAAATTGAAATCCTGGTCAACAATGCAGGATTCAGAAAGGATGCTTTATTTATGTGGATGGAAGAAGATCTTTGGCAGTCTGTACTTGATGTTAACATTGCTGGATTTTATAATGTCACCAAACCTGTATTCAGTAAAATGTTAAGCAACAGATATGGTCGCATTGTTAATGTAGTTTCTCTATCCGGAATAAAAGGCATGCCCGGACAAACCAATTACTCGGCGGCAAAAGCTGCTGTCATTGGGGCCACAAAAGCTTTGGCACAAGAAGTAGGCAGGGCTAAAATAACGGTCAATGCCGTTGCTCCCGGATTCATAAAAACAGATATGACAGAAGGAATAGAAGAAAAACAATACCGTTCACTAATCCCGTTGCGAAGATTTGGTACTGCTGAAGAAGTGGCAGATGTAGTAGCTTTTCTTAGTTCAGAAAAAGCTTCTTATGTAACAGGCGAAGTAATTTCAATAAACGGAGGTTTACACACATAATCTTAGGAAAGAATGAACAGAGTAGTAATAACAGGTATGGGAATTTATTCCTGTCTTGGCACAAATACAGAAGAAGTAAAAAACGCCCTTTATAACGGAAAATCCGGTATAGGGATAGATCCTGTCCGAATGGATATGGGATTCAGATCGGCACTTACAGGTATACTGCCTAAGCCCAATTTAAAAAAAATGCTCAAACGCAGAATGCGCGTGGGCATGGGACAGGAAAGCGAATACGCATACATGGCCACAACAGAAGCGCTAAAAATGGCAGGTATTGACGATGACTATCTGGACAGTAACATTATTGGTCTTTTATATGGAAATGACAGTACAGCAAAATCGGTCATTGAAGGCATTGACAGACTAAGAGAAGTAAAAGATACAACGTTGTTGGGCTCAGGAAACATTTTCAAATCCATGAACTCCACAATAACCATGAACTTGTCAACTATTTTCAGGCTGAAGGGTATCAACTTCACTATCAGTGCAGCCTGTGCAAGCGGTTCGCATTCTATTGGGATGGGATATATGCTGATAAAACAAGGCCTTCAGAACATGGTGGTTTGCGGAGGTGCTCAGGAAGTCAACCCAAACGGTATGGGAAGTTTTGATGGATTAGGCGCTTTTTCCGTTAAAATGGACGAGCCTGCAAAAGCATCCAAACCCTTTGATGCTAACCGGGACGGCCTTGTACCTAGTGGGGGAGGGGCAACGGTTATACTTGAAAGTTATGACTCAGCAATTGCAAGAGGTGCAAATATACTTGGAGAGATAATAGGATATGGCTTTTCATCCAATGGACAGCATATTTCACAACCTAGTGTAGAAGGGCCTGCTCGTTCCTTGCAAATGGCGCTGGATCTCGCAAAAATCAACCCGGCAGAAGTTGACTATATCAACGCACATGCTACTTCTACTCCTTTGGGCGACAAGCATGAAGCTATGGCTATCAGCTCCATTTTTGGCGGAGATAATTGCCCCTGGGTAAGCTCTACAAAATCTATGACTGGCCACGAATGCTGGATGGCCGGCGCAAGTGAAGTGGTTTACAGTTTACTTATGATGCAAAACTCATTTGTAGCACCAAATATTAATTTAACGGAAATAGCCGAAGAAGCTAAACCGCTGAAACTTGCAAAATCAACAATAGACCAAAATATAGATACATTTCTTTCCAACTCCTTTGGGTTTGGAGGAACAAACTCATCATTAATTATCAGAAAAACAAACTAAAACAATGATAAGAGAAAAAATAATAGAAACAATTAATGCTTTTTTGATTGACGAATTTGAGGTAGAACCTGAAGACATTATTCTTGAAGATAATATACACGAAACACTTGACCTGGACAGCCTGGACTACGTTGATTTGGTCGTTGTTATTCAGAACAACTTTGGCTTCAAACTGACGGCAGAAGATTTTCAAGGAGTGGATACGTTCGAAGACTTTTACAATATGGTTGAAAAGCATCTCCATAAATTCACTCAGGAAAACGCAAAACTGAACTAAACTCAGAATTCAGCTTAGTACATCATTAATTCAGCAATAAAAAATAAGCGTGGCTTCTTGGAAAGGTAAAAGCAGAGGGGGATTACTGGGATATAAAATTTTTGTTTTTATCCTGAAATACATGGGGCTTCGGGCAGCTTACCTGCTTCTGACCTTTGTATCTTTTTACTTTGTTTTATTTTCTGCAAAATCAACAAGCGCGATATATTCTTTTTTCAGGAAACGCCTGAAAAAAGGTCGTATCAAATCTGTCTGGTCAGTCTACAAAACCTACTACATTTTTGGGCAGGCGCTGATCGACCGAACAGCAGCTTTGGCGGGAATGGGAGACAAGTTTACTTATGACTTTGATGGCGAGCATTTCATCAAAGAAATAGCTGAAGAAGGAAAAGGTGGGGTGTTGATTAGTGCTCATGCGGGCAATTGGTCTATGGCCGGAAATCGATTGGACAAAAACATGCCTGACAAAGCAAGGGTTAACATTGTTATGATGGCTGATGAACACAAAAAAATTCAGGAATTCCTGGACAAAACACAAAGTAAGCAAACAGCAAAGATAATAGGTATCGGGGATGATTTTTCTCATATTATAGCGATGGGGATCGCTTTGAGAAAAGGAGAACTTCTTTGTATGCATGGAGACAGGTATATGCCTGGTGCAGAGACTATTGTTGTTGATTTTTTTGGTGAAAAAGCGCATCTCCCGGCCGGCCCTTTTCAACTTATTGCCCGAATGAAAGTTCCTTATACTGTTGTCTATGCATTCAAAGAGTCGGCCTGTCATTATCATTTTTATTCTACGCCCCCTTTACACAATCCGCGTTCTGCCGAGGAAGCAGCACAGTATTTTGCGACAAGCATGGAAGAAAAAATCAGGAAACACCCTTATCAATGGTATAATTTTTATGATTTCTGGGCGCCTCCACCTTCAGAAAATTCTAACATAAAAAGGAAAACAATCAAAAAAGAGAAACAGGCACATGAATGATAAAACAATAATTAGCGGTCAGGAGGTTTATAATATGATTCCTCAAAAGCCTCCTATGGTAATGATTGATAAAATCATAGAAGTTTCTGTAAAAAAATCAATTACTGCACTTACTATTCTTAAAGAAAATATTTTTTGTGAAAACGGTTATCTTCAACCTCCCGGTCTTTCAGAGAATATCGCACAAACCGCTGCTGCGCAAGTAGGATATCTGGCACACCTTTCAGGTGAAAAACCACCCGTTGGATTTATTGGGGCTATTAAGAATCTGGAAATAAAAAACCTTCCTTCAGTAGGAGAGGAGTTGATTACAGAAATAGAAATAGAAAACGAAATAATGAATTTCACTGTCATAAATGGTATTTCAAGAGTAGGTGATGTAGTGATGGCAAAATGTCAAATGAAAATTTTTATTGCTGACAAAGAACAAACATAGTATGAAAACAACGAGGAGAGGCAAACGAAGAATTGTTACAGGTAAAACACTTCAACATGTATTTGAACAGGATGTTAAGTTCAGCGATGTTGATTCTATGGCAGTGGTATGGCATGGTCACTACGTTCGTTTTCTTGAAGACGGCAGAGAAGCCTGGGGCAAAAAGTACGGATTGACCTATTTGGATGTCTACAGACATAAATTTTTTACTCCTATCGTAAGCATGCATTGCGAACA
>CAJQOX010000283.1 GCA_905480075.1 uncultured Aureispira sp.
AAAAAAGCAATCAGGAATTATCCGGAATAAAAAAATACCTTTCCGAAAATAAAACTTCCTTTATTTTGATTTGACAGACAGCCAAAAAAAAGAGCGCGTCGAAATCTTAATGATCCACCACTTAAGGAAGTCTTCACAATATCTTTATTATCAAAATTGATTACTCAACCTTCAAGTTGTGTATGAATGTTATGTATTTGAATGGCAGGACAGTAATCCTTCCTGACATTTAAGTATACGTAACTCACTATTTTTAACCTGTAAAAACTAATATTATGACTAACAAGCACAAAGTTTATAATCTGATCATTCTGGATGAAAGCGGTTCTATGCAATCGATAAAACGTGCCACAATAAGTGGATTTAATGAGGTGGTACAAACAGTAAAGGGAGTTGAAGAGCAATTCCCGGAACAGGAACATATCATTTCGCTGGTAACTTTCAATGGATTGGGCATAAAGACACTCTTGTTCAATGAAAAGGTAAGCAACCTGGAAGAGATCGATGAAAAACGGTATCAGCCTGCATCGATGACCCCTTTGTATGATGCAATGGGATTCAGCATGACTAAACTGAAAACAGAAGTTGAGCAATTTAAAAATTATAATGTATTGGTAACAATTCTGACAGATGGAGAGGAAAATGCATCAAAAGAATACAATGGAAAGACGATTAAGAAACTGATAGAAGAATTGAAGTTGAACAATTGGACCTTTACTTATATAGGTGCAAACCACGATGTGGAGAAATTTGCTCAGACGATCTCTATTACGAATACCATGAAATTTCAGGCAACGAATGCCGGCATGAAGCAAATGTTTGCCAAGGAGAAGAAAGCAAGATTTTTATATAGTTCTAAATTGAGCAAAGGAGAAGAAGTTTCCGATGACTTTTATGATGAATAATTAAAGATTCAGACATTTCAATTTAAATAACAACAGGGATAAGCCAACAGGTTTATCCCTTTTTTATTTATATTTACATCCTTAAAATTAATCAATCAAAAAGGAATCCGATGTTTTCCTACTTCAAGGACAGAAAAACAATAAAAAACTTTGAACTTCTGATGAAGGATATTGACCTGTATCCCACAAAAAAGATAAAATATGAAAGTGTAAGGAGTTTGCGAAAAATATATCATGAGGTACAGATTTTAGTGATTAAAGACATGGTGGTTGAAGGACATTTTCTTGAATCGCTTAAAGACATCAGGGTAGGAATAGCCACATCGAGTAATTCCACCAAGCTGGAATTGTCAGATAATTTCAAAAATTTTGTTGACAATGTCATGAAGAAGGACAATAACAAATATGTTTTTCACGATGTAACTAAGGATGAGGAAGCAAGAAAAATCATCCCTGAACTAATACCTCTTCCCGTATTTATTCCTGCCAAAAGTGTGGAACAATTAAGAATCTGCAGATTATACGCAGGAGGAAAGCATTCCGGAACGAATATTCATCAGCATTCTGCTGCATTGAACTATCTGGTGTCCGGAAAAAAATTATGGATTACCTTTCCCTTTAATGAAAAAAACAAAATATTTATTGAACGTAATAATATGAGATACGGACAGGTAAAGGTACCTGCTATAAACTGGCTCATAAACAATCATGGCAAACTAATAAAAGAAAATGCCATTAAGGATTTAAAATTCTTTCTGCAAAAACGCGGTGAAGTAGCCTATGTTCCTCCCGGTCATTTCCATGCAGTAGTAAACCTTGAGGATGTTACCGGAATCACCTATTCCTGGCATATGGAAAAAAGAAAATAAAGTACAAACATTATTAAACAAGAGCTAAGTCCTCTTAACAAAAGGGATATTTCCGTAGAAGGAAATATCCCTTTCTTTCTTGTAAAGCTTGCTAAACAGCCCCTGAGACATCATTAAGAGGGCATTAAGGGGATTTTCCTTAAAAACATGGGTAAATCCCTATACAACAAAAAGGGGAAATACATGCTTAAGGGGGAGAATTACGGATTGACAGGCGGGCACTTATAAACGATCTTTGTGTTAACAAATAAAACGAAGAGACTCAATTAAAACAAGAGATAGTCCCTTTAATTAATATTCACAAAATTAATAAATATAAAATGGCTAATGCAAATTTTGATTTTAAAGAATTTAGTGCTAAAAAAATGAATGCCTATATCAAGGAATACTGTAAACCTGCCGTTGTTCGTAAAGCAAAGGCTGGAATTCTTATGGTTGACTTTAAAATGGCAGGTAAAAAAATGCCCTGTGTATTTATACCTCTAAAAAAGAAGCCGGAGGCAATGAACCTGTTTAAGCAGATAAAGAAAGACAAGGAACACGTCATAAAAAAAACTGCCCTTGCTGAAGTAATCGTAAAAAAGGGAGCTGATGGTAAGGAAGAAATTACTATTAATATCCGTAAGGGAGGCATCAGTGCAGAACAGCTGAAAGCCAAGGGGGCAAAGTTATTCGAAAGCGGCATTAAAATGAAATTGAATGTATTAGGTGGTTCTGAGGCTGTTGCCGAAAAAAGAGCAACACAGGATGAAGCAGAAACTTCCGATAAAAATTCAGGTGCTAAGGCTGAAGGTGAGGCGGAAAGTAATACAGAAGGCAAAGAAGGTAATAAAGCATCCGATTCAAAGCCAAAAATCATGGAAGCACTTACAAAGATCTTTGGCAATTCAGAAAAAGTAGTGGGTGCAATAGGTAAGATAGATGATTCTAAAATCAAGGCAAATGGCGAAAAGCTTAAAGCTGGATTTATGAAAGTAGTGGAACAGATTAAAAAAATGGATGAGGTTGATGAAGAGGTCAAAGAACTGGCTACAAAAGTAAAAAGCAAACTCAAAGAGATTTTAACTGCAGGAAAAGCGGGCAGCAGCAAAGAAACAAAAGATAGTGGCAAGGCAATAGATGCTAAAAAACTTAAAGCTTTTGCAGGTGAAGGAAAGGGAATCATTGCTGATTTCAAAGACCTGAAAAAGACTATTGACAAAAATCTTGAAGATCTTGAATCGGATGAGAATGATGTCAAACTCGTAGAGGATATGATCAAGAGAGTAGAGACCCTTGAACATCAATTTGACAGCTTTAATGAGGCCGAAATGGAGAAGGTTGCCAAAATAAGAGATGCCATTAAAGGAAAAGTTGCTCCGGCACTGAAAAACATGATGAAAGATGTTGTCAAATATCTGAAAATAAGAGACAAAGTGGTAGGCAACAAGGCCAAAAACAACAAGGAAGCTAAATCAAGAATATCTGATCTGAATGCAAGATTGGCAGCTTTGGAAAAAAGCCTGGCTGAAAACTAAAAAGCCCCATTCAATTATTAAAAAAATTTAAAACACAATATATCATGAGTAACTTAAAGCAAGAAATCAAAGATCTGGAAATAGAATACAAACTGCAGGAAAAACATTTAAAGGCAGACGGTGTTCTTGACGATAATGACAAGCAGCAATTGCAGTCAATGAAAGTAATCATTAATCAGGTTAAAGCACAGCTTAAGAAAAAGGAAAAGGCTGCTAAAGCTGAAGAGGCTGTTCAACCTGAAAATAAAAAAGCTGCAGAAAACAAAAGTGATAAAATTTCTGAGACTAATGAATCATCAGAAGAGCCTGAGGAGTTTTCTAAAATTGAGATGGATGATGGTCGAGATAAAGCAAGTCTTACAGCTGATGAAAATGGAAAAGTTACATTAGGAGTAGAAGGAGATTTAGGTAAAGATTATTCAGCTGTTATGGAAGTTGACACTGACGGTAATTATAAAGTCGGAGGAAAGAAAAAGTTAAATGATAAAACATCAATTGGCGTAGTCTATGATTCTGAAGGAAAAATAACTGGAAGTGTAGAACATGAAGTTTCAGACAAAACAAAGGGAGGTCTGGAAATTAGTACAGACGGATCTTTCAAAGCAACTGCAGAACATGAATTTGATAGTGGAGTAGTTGCAAGTGCTGAAATTACAAATGAAAAAATAAAATTAGCTCTTGGCAAAAAGTGGGAAACAAAAGAATTAGGCACCTCGGGATATTTGATTCCACCTGGAGCTATAGCTGGACTGCCTATCGCTTTGAAAATAGGTGTAAATTGTAAAGCAAGTGCCAGTATTTCGGCAACTGAGGAAATAAATATTAAAGAAGGAGTTTCAAAAATAGGGATAAAAGCAACTGGTTCGGGAACTGGTGCATTGAGGGTCTATGCTGAAGCTGGTGGAATTGTTAACATGGGAGGCGAAGGTGCTATCACTGCATCCGTTCAAGGATCAGGACAAATTTGTTGGAATGGTTCTTCTGTATATCCTGAAGCCAGCATTACAGGAAGTTTAGTTGTTAAAGGAAGTTTGTTTATAGGACTTTCGGACCCTATAATAAATGCATGGATGGAATTAGGAGGAAAAAGAAGTGATTTGGAATTTAAATACCCTCTTGTATCTTTAGAATTATATACTTTTACAGGTCTAAAAATTGTAAAAGGTGAAATAGTTGGGAAACCTGCATTCAAAGATGGAAAGGATTTAAAAAAGGTTAAAGCATCATTAAAAAGTGCAGCACAAAAAATAGCCAGCACTTATAATAGTGCAAAAGATAAAATCAATGAAATCATGAATGAAACTACTGAATATTGGGGTGAAAAAGGCTTTGTAGATGGCATGAGTGAAGCAGCCAAGCATACAGGCGATTTCCTTGGAGATAAGTGGGATGAGTGGACTGAAGATTGATATTATTAACTGATGTTAAAAAAAGTCCTGTAAAATGTAAAATAAAAATTTGAGGTTCAGTACTTATTAATCAGTAAGGTCAATTTCTGTAAGGGGAAATTGGCCTTTTTTAATGCACTCATTCGAGTGAATTATTCATGAGAGATCCTGTTCTATTCATCATGAATGATTTATTAAATCAATACAACAAAGCTATTTAAATTTATAAATTACTGAATTCATAAACAAACAGAAAAAATGTAGAAACTAAGCTACATTTTTCTTTATTTTTTTTCGAATCCTCGAAAGCGTTTCGGGGGTCATACCAAGATAAGAAGCTACAAGATAATGAGGAACCCTGTCTAAAATTTCGGGCTCATCTTCTATAAACTTTTTATAACGCTTCATGCCGTCACTCATTAAAAGGAGATTTACCCTGTTGTTATTCACTTTAGACATAAGGATAGTAAGACGGGTATTAAATTCAGGATCAGAGGAACAGATGGTTTTATAATTATGATAGGAAAGCACCCACAGTTCAGTACCCTCAATTGCTTCAAGGTAAGAATCGGCAGGCGATTGATTCAGGAAATTGTTAAACAGTGCAGCAATGTCACTTTCAAAAAAGAAGTTCTGAATAAATTCTTTGCCATCGAAAATATAGTATTGTTTAACCGCTCCGGAACTCACAAAATAAATATTATTACAGGGGGCTCCCAAGGATAATAATGACTCTTGGCTTTCAACTTTTTTTAAGTAAAGAAATGGTTTTATAACCTCCATTAATTTATTTACTAATTCTTTTTGTGAAGACCTGTTTGAATAAAAAGTGTTATCCATGAGAATAAAAAAAGATTTTTTTTAGATATAATTGTAATATTAAAGGGGGGGGTAAAGGGGGGAAAAGGTTCAGAGTTTAGTTTTTCATCGGTTTAGAGTTTAGTTTTCAGGAATTCACAGGTTCATGGTTTAGACTTCATGAATTCAGAGTTTAGTTTTTCATGGGTTCAGGGTTTAGTTTTTCATGGGTTTAGAGTTTAGTTTTCACGAATTCACAGGTTCATGGTTTAGGCTTCGTGAATTCAGGATTAAGTTTTTCATCGTTTCAGAGTTTAGTTTTCCCCTGAAGATTAAAACCCCCAGGCACAAAGGAATAAACCAAAACCACTCCAAACACACTTTTATTTTGATTAACAATAATTTACACATTTAAAATAATATAATTTAGTTTCTTTTTGAATAAAATTAGTCCCAATATGAAAATATCAGACTTAAAAAAGAGAGAAAAACAAGGGGTACCTGAGATGAGGTTCACAAGCGGTGTATTCTGCAGAAAGTATTAAATAAAAGTGGAAGGAGATGCTAATTTCAGGAAGTAGAGTTTAATTTAGAAGGTGTCATATCGATAAAATTAACAATATACCCTGCCCCTTGAATCAGGTTTTCGTATTTAACATTGCCACTAATTTGTTTAGCGAGTTTAAATATCAATTTCATTCCCAAAGAATTTGAATTCAGATAATTAAAATCATTAGAAAACCCCGGCCCGTCATCACAAATAATCATTTTATAATGGTTATCTTCTGTTGAAGTAATATTAAGTTTTAATACTCCCGGCATATCATCTCTGAAAGCATATTTCAATGAGTTGGTAACGATTTCATTAATCAATAAGCCCAAAGGAATAGCTGTATCGATACTAAGATACATTTCAGGAACATCTATTAAGATATCGATGTTGTGATTAAAGCCTTTGAAAGTATAGACTAATTTATTTAACAATTTATTGAGGTAGTCTTTATAATTAATTTCGGAGAGGATGTCAGATTGATAGAGCATTTCATGAATCAGCGACATTGAATTAATTCTATATTGAGAGTTATTGAAAAAAGTCCGGATTTTTTCATCTTTTATAGAAAATGCCTGCAGGCTGAGCAAACTTGTAATAATCTGCAGGTTATTTTTTACCCTGTGATGAATTTCCTTAAGCAGCACTACTTTTTCACGATTAGCATTAATCAGTTTATTTTTTTGTTTCAGAATAATCTCATTAGACTTTTTAAGTTTTTTGTTCAGATTTTTCTGCGAATCTGAATCCTTCTGTGCCTTTTGAATGCTATATTTTAGTTGATAATATTTATCTTTATTTTGCAACTGATGTTTATTAATTTCTTTTTCAAGTACATTATACTCTTTAAGGTAACAAAATGCCATTTCAAAATTGTTCTGAGCTTCATAGACTTTGGAATAAAGCTGGCAGATTTTCAACTTTTTAGATTTTAATTTTTTTTCATTACAGATATCATTGGCCAGATTTAATTTTTTTTCAGCCTGTGTATAATTTTCTTTTTCGTAGTAAATTTCAGCTTGCGCAATAATACTTGACAACATTGCAGGAATAGCATTATTTTTTTTTCTTATCCTATAGCTTTGTGAAATAAAAAGCTCCGCTTCGTCAAAAAGACGCTGCGACATTTTGATAAGACCAAGTTCATAACAGGCTCTCGATTCCACCAACCACATATCGTTTTCCCTGCTTAGATTAGCGATATTTCTATAAAGTTCAATTGCCTGTGAATATTCAGATCTTTTTTGATAAATCCCTGCAAGACCAATTTTAATATAAGCAACCATAGCAATATTGGTGCTTTTATTAACGTGTTTAAAACTACAGGAATAATGGTAGTAAGCCTGACTAACATCATTGATATCTGCATAAAACACCCCTAAGATCCAATGTATCTGAACAAGTGCAGCACTTTTATTTCTTTTATACTTCAGGTCATCAAGTGCATTATTAACAATAGAGAAGGCTTTTTCAAAACTTCCTTTCGACCATTCAATCTGACTGAGGATGATAACTGTGAGTCCATATTCGAAAAATGATTTATAATGAAGTAAATCGGGAAGAATTTCCTGACACAAGGAGATTGCTTTTTTTCTTTTTTCGTAGTGAAGAAAATAGAACGCACGGTAGGTATTCAGGGTGGATTGTTCTCGTGTAAAAGAATTTTTTTTTGCCAATCTGTACCCTTTCTTAATAAAATGAAAGGTATCTTCCTTAATCGTGCTGTAGTTTTTTCTGCAAAAGGAGATAATAAGAATTACTTTAGAGTAATCATCAGCAGCACTGTTGAAATCCTCATGTAAATTATCCAGATATATTTTCACTTTATTTTGCATACAATTGATACATCTACTAATGGTAGTTGTAGAAGAAAATATTAAAAAGGGGTTTGAAGTTAATCTTATTCAAAAGTTTTCAAAAATAGTACAATGGAAAGTATTGATCATATTATAGTACGCTAAAAGTAATAGGATTGTTCATTATTCCTGTAATAAAATAAAATCTACCTACAAATTGATAAGCTACTTACACCAAAAATCATTCTGATATATTTAATAATTAAAATTAATTATTTAATATTACGTAAAAGAACATAATGCAAAAAACTCCTTTCAAATGACACTTAAGAAGCTTGTTTTTCTACTCTTAATTATAAATTTTGTTTTTTTTTCATGTAATAGTGCCAACAAAAACCCCTTGACTCTAATTAAAAAAGGGCTATGGGTTCCTCTCACTGACACTACTGTACCCTATATTATGCAGGGATTTAACACAGTTTCTGAAACTAACACAGCAGATTCTATCATTTTTTCCAACCCTCCTGTATGGTTTGCAGATAAAGATAATTCCTCATTGAATACTTTTTATATTATCCCTCACGAACATCGCATTTTTCAGGATTCGGATAAAAAATGGTGTGTAGATTTTCACAATAAGAATAATAATTGGCAATTGAGTGTAAATGCTGCAAAAGATACTTTATACTGTATCATAAAGAATAAAAACGGAAATCATCAGATAATTAAATACAAACACCTTTCTGAAGGTACTTCCTCTGCTTCCATATCATTTAATAACGTTGGCAATAGACTCAATGGCACCAATTGGATAGAGAAAAAAAATGATGGCACTAAGGAAGTTTTGGCTTTTACAGAGGCAGAAAACATAAGGCAGGATAGCCTTGAAAATTATTCCTCTTTTAAAATCAGTGCTATCAGTTACAAACTCAGTAAAAACCAACTGGAAGGAAATAATCATTTTACAAATATTGGTTTTTATAAATTCCAGGATTTTATTTTTATTGACTTGTATTCCGGGATTGAAGAAAGCAGGAAATATCTTATAAAAAGCATCAATAAAGATATGAACAGGATTGTGCTGATTCCTACTACCAAAAATTATCAGTTTGCAGACAAGGAGATAATTTGGACAAGGCCTGAAAATGAGGTCCCCTTGTCAGATTCCCTGAGGCGTCTTTTATCTGTGGCAGATTCCTTGAATAGTCTGTAGGCATCTCTGATTATTTTTTTTATAAATCACGAGATTAGATCTTTCATCAACATTAAAGGACAGTCCTCCCCTCTTTTCAACCAATTATCATCAGGGTAAAAGGCATCAGCATCTATCAGGTGCATCACGTAGGCGTGCCGGGAATTTATAGAAGTATTTTCCTTGCTCGCATGAACAAAGTTGCCATCAAAAATTACCATATCTCCTGCCTTAACCTCAATCGGAACCATTTCTTCGTGATTCCACTCCTCCCATTCACCTGTAAAGGATGTTTTGTATTCATTACCTGAACGAAGGTATCTCCTGTTATTTTTGTATTTTAAATGTGACCCCGGAATTCCCCAAAGACAGGAGTTTTCGACTGTTGCATCTTCAAGTGCTACCCAAAACCCTGTACAGGAATTGGGTTCGGTATAAAGAAAGGTTGTGTCTTGATGCGGATCTACCGCCCCTCCTATTCCCGGTTGTTTGCAGATATACATCGATTGGATCATCAAGGGGTTTTTAAAGCCTGCAGACAAAGCCAGGTTAAGCAATTCTCTTTGGTAGGAAAAGGTATTAAAAGTGGTATTCAGGTCGTGAAGGGCATGTCCTATTTTATTGATAGATAGTTTTTTTGACCCGATCAATTGTTGCTTTTCATCAAAGGCATTTTCTTCAAAAAAACAACGGATTTTGTCTCCGCTGTCTAAAAAATACCGGTCTGCAAAGTCAGTCTGATTTTCTGTGGTAAAAATACTAATGTTCTTCATATCGAACTGATCGATAATTCTGTCCGCCTCTGCCCTGAGTTCTGCTATCTGCATTATAGTTGCATATTGCTGAATGACCGTATAGCCATCTTTTTTGTATTGTGCCAGTTGTTTTTCAGATAACATAATGAATCACAAGGTTAAAATAACAGGAAAATTCCTAAAGATAAAAAAATATATACCTTCTAAGCTGCAAAGTACAACCTGAAATTATATAATACAAGCTGAATTAAAATTTCAAAAAAAAATTATCCTGAACTGCCTTAAAAATTATTAAATCTATAATTCATCTTTGCAATCAGATAATTTTCAGGGAATTCCTTATCATTTTCAGTAAAATCCCGCTTGACAAGCCTTTATATATTGACGATATTTGAAGAATGAACAGGTATTTTAAGAACCTGCACTATTTCATCAGACTAACACACTACACAATGTCGAAAGGAAATTTAAGTATTCAGGTATTCAAAAGCCTTGAAACGAAAACTTATCTGAATAAATACTGCACAACGGAATTAATTCACAACTCAGATGCAGGTGTTTTTTTAATTGATTATAAAATGTCAGCAAGTGTATGCCCCTGTGTTTTTATACCCCTTAAAAATCTTCAGGATGCATCTTTGTTTTATGACATGTTAATTGATACCCAAAGAAACCTTTTTGCTAATTCGGGCCTTACTTCAATCAGAATGAACAAAATTGAGGATCAAAAAAAACAAATTATTGTTACTGTAATGAAAGGAAGTCTTTTACCTGAAGTTTTAGAAAAAAAAGCAACAATTTTCTTTGAAGCAAATTTTAATTTAAAATTAATCGTATCCCCTGAGTCTGACATAAGCAGGGAGGCTTTTTTTAATCAGAAAGTCCAGAAAAATCCAAATGAGGCCATAAAAGAAAATCGTTCTTCGCTCAGAGAAGTTGCCAAAACCGCCGAGAAAGCCTGTATAATTTTTAATAATCGCTTACTGCCTGCCATTAAAAAAAATCGAATCACAAGGATACATGCTAAAGAACTATGTATTGTAACTGAACGCTTTAAAGCATTCAATCAGATGATTCTACAAGGAGGACAAGATAGAAGAAAACAATTCAGCAATCTGATTGCTCAAATTAACAAAGCGGCAGCAGTTATTATTCAATTGAAACCTTAAAAAAGCTAAATTTTTCCCTCGGGTCGCTTTGTTTTGCAGCCGCACAGGCCAGGCACTTTAGTCGGTAGCTTGTTGCGGCTGCCTTCTGAAAGGTTCACACAAACAAGACATTCCTTCTCCTTTATGAGGTTCATAGCTCGCTGATGCCAATGTTTGGATTTAACAATTACCGGATTTTTATGGATAGGATTTTTCGGATAATCTGATGAACTCAATCATCGGGGTCATCCTTTTCTTCCTTTTTGATCTCATATTTTTCCACACGGATTTCCGCATCATTAATCAGGAGGTACCGATACATTATAAATTTTGTAAACTTGCTCTGCATTGTACAGCTATCCAACGAACATTTTATTTAAACAAAAAATCAAAAAAAGCGGGACATGTACAGGAATATTTTATATTTGATATGAATTTATTATTCTAAAAATCATTTCATCATTTTATTCCTCAATCCGGAAACCATTATGAAAAAACTTTTCATTCTTTTCTGCTTTTTTCTTCCATTTTATACCTATTCACAACTTATCAGTAATTCCACGACTATCAACATCAGCAAAAGCTGGTCGCAGGAACCTTCAGGATATATCTACCCTGTCAGTATTGATGTACCCTCAGGTTCGGTACCCTCAGGAGGCTTCCCGGTCTGTATCCTGTTGCATGGCAATGGCGGAAACGGGGCAGGCATGGTGAATGATTTCAGTAATAAACTGAGCTGCCATGTTCTGGTAGGCCCTTCCGGATATATGAACAGCTGGAATATCTCCAACGAAAACAGTGAAGCACCTGACGTGGAAATGGTCAGTGACCTGATTGACAGTCTTAAAACCTATAGCAATATCAACCCCTCAAAAATACGTATTATTGGAAGCTCTAACGGGGCAGCCCTTGCTAACCGGGTTTTCATCGAAAATAAAGATACCGGGGTAGATATTATTTGTGCGATTGTCTCGCATCTGTCAACAGCACAGTATCATAATAATGACTTTTACTATCCCGCAGGTGCTACAGGCGGTTCGGCACCTAATAGTGGCTACAACACGCAAACTACACCGCTTACAGGCAGAAAATATCTGGGCATATCCAATAATAATGATGGCTTGATTCCTTATACAGGAGGTTCTGCTGTAGGGGTTACTTTTCTGGATGCGCAGGAATCTATTTTCAGAATAGCACAAAGTCAGGGATACAGTGGCAATCAGCTTCCTTCTTCAGGAAATCAGGTTGGAACAGGGGCAGTATATGAATTCCCCTATCTATCGGGTCAGGTAGTACATCTTAACGGTGATGCCGGACACAGTACGAATACGGATCAAATCGATTACCTGGTCGATTTTTTCGACGATTGTAATACCAATACTTCGGTTAACAAATTAAAGACAGATCTCAGGATTTTCCCAAACCCCTGCCAAGCATACCTGAATATTGACAGGAATCTTTCTGGTTCTTTCAATTATACAATCACCAATATCAACGGGCAGATTCAACTCAGGGGTCGATTATCTTCAGGAGATCAAATTAACCTGAACGGATTGGCCTCAGGAGTATATTTCATTACTTTTGAAAATAAAATTTTTAAGATCATAAAATTATAGGCTATCTAAAACAGGAACGAGTTACTTTTTTTTTAAACAACTAACATTCAACAGTATGCGATCTGACCTTTCCTCAGAAATGAAAATTATATTATATCTGAATTTAAATTGACTCCCAAAATTTAATGAAAAAATAAATTAGTGCCTTTTTTTATATGCAGTATAAAGAACTTCTGAGGCTATTCATCGTATAAGGAGTTTATATTTCATGTTAATGATACCTATTCCTTATGGGCATACAACTTTGTGAATCCTGCGCGGCACCTCTTCCCTTAGCAACGCCCGGTACAATTGTAAATTGCAAACATTGTGATGTTGATAATTTTATCAAAAAAAAATCTGATAAACAAAATACCGATGAACTTCATTCCGGAGTTAAACAAGTACTCCGTTCTCTGGACAATAATGCTATAAAAAAAACAAAAAAAACAATCCTGCTTACCCTGTCACTTTTTGTATTGATACCCCTCTTTCTCGGAATATTTTTCATCCTTCTTGCTGACAATTCAGAGAATAATAATATGACGATCAATATCAGAGAAGAAATCAAAAATAAAATCGAAAACAATAAGAAATTTTTATCGGTTCATGATCTGACGCAACTCGATAATCTGCCGGGGTATCATTTAATAGACGCTAAGGGCATACCGGGTTCACTTCCTGATATAAACTCAACAGCAGCGATTACCTGGTTATTAACGCTTGCAAAACACTGGAGCCCGGATATCAATGCCTATAATATTAATCTGAAAAACTATCCTGCTTTCGGGGAATATAACCTTGCTGAAGATAAAAAAGCAAAAATAAGGGCAGATTTTATTTCTCCTGCTAA
>CAJQOX010000284.1 GCA_905480075.1 uncultured Aureispira sp.
ATCAAAGGGGGGGGATCATTGACTGCCCTTCCTATTATTGAAACTCAGGCGGGTGATGTTTCTGCTTATATTCCAACGAACGTAATTTCTATTACTGACGGGCAGATTTTCCTTGAGTCGAATTTATTCAACTCCGGAATACGTCCTGCTATTAACGTAGGTATTTCTGTATCGCGTGTTGGTGGTAATGCACAGATCAAGCCAATGAAAAAAGTAGCGGGAACATTGAAACTCGACCAGGCACAGTATCGTGAGTTGGAGGCCTTTTCAAAATTCGGTTCTGACCTTGATGCAGCTACAAAAGCAGTATTGGATAAGGGGGCAAGAAACGTAGAAGTACTAAAGCAGGCACAGTATTCTCCTGTTACAGTAGAGAAACAGGTAGCAATTATATATCTGGGTACTAAAGGGTTATTGCAGAAGGTACCTGTAGACCGTATAAAAGAATTTGAATTTGCTTTCCTTGCAAAGATGGACGAACGTCATGCTGATGTTTTAACAAGTTTCCGCAGTGGAAAATACGACAAGGCAGACCTTAAGAAGGTAGAAGAACTTGCCATCGAATTGTCAGCAAGATTTGCAGAATAATATTAAGGACGATCAAAATGGCGTGCTGAACTATAAAAATTCAGCACGCTGTAATCTTCTGATATATCAATTAATATAAAAGTAAAATGGCTAACTTAAAAGAGGTAAGAGAACGTATTTCTTCTGTTATATCCACACAACAGATTACCAAAGCAATGAAGATGGTAGCAGCAGCAAAACTTCGTCGTGCACAGCAGGCGATAGTTGACATGCGCCCTTATTCAAACAAGTTGAGTGCTATGTTGTCGAACATACTTTCCGGATTACAGGGAGGTGCAGAGACTTCATTTGGTGTTGAACGTGACATAAAAAAAGCCTTGGTAGTAGTTATTACATCCAATAAGGGTTTATGCGGTGGCTTTAACACGAATGTTTCTAAAATGGCAATTGAGCTATCAAACAGCAAATACAGTGAACAATACAAAGCGGGTAACCTTAGCTATCTTTTTATAGGAAAAAAAGGATATATCTATCTTAAAAACAGGGTGCCGAAAGCAAACTTTATCACCGAACACACTGAATTGGTGGGAAAAGACTTTTCCTTTGAGCACTCCTCACAAGTTTCCGGTCTGTTGATGCAACAATTTGAAGAAGGACAATACGATGCTATTGATATTGTATACGCCCAATTTAAGAATGCTGCAGTACAGAACTTCACTGTAGAACCTTTCCTTCCTGTGGCAAAAATGGAAGTTGCTGATGAGAATGTATCGGCTGAGGTGGCGGATTTTATTTTTGAACCAAGTCAGGAAGAATTATTGGAATATTTAGTTCCTACTATACTTAAGACTCAATTCCACAAAACCATATTGGATTCAAACGCATCGGAACAAGGTGCAAGGATGACAGCAATGGACAAGGCAAGTGAAAATGCTGATGAGATATTGAAAGAATTGAAAATAAACTACAACAAAGCGAGACAGGAAGCAATTACTGCTGAGATTTCTGAGATTGTTGGTGGTGTTGCTGCTTTGGAAGGAGCCTAAAATAAAGAAAAATAGATAAAAAGAGGCTTGTAATTTATTTGCAAGCCTTTTTTTTGTACATTCAGTTTTAAATTATTACACGAAATACACTGAATAAAAAGTTCATATTATAACATGATTAGAGAAGTCTTATTGAAAGGAATATGCTTGATAATGATGTTCCTGGTAATACAAATCCAGTATTCCTGTTCGGATACTATGATTATGGAGGAAAACGACAATACTCCTAAGGTCACTGATGCTTTCGCTGCACAGAAAACAATGTCTGACGAACTCAGGGAAGAAACATATGATTATGAATATCATACAAACATTACTCAGGGTAATTCATTGGATGATTTGGATCGTTATGCTGCAGAAACACCGGATGAATATACAGAAAGCATAGAAAAACTGGCAAAATATCTGATGATCCCTGCGGAGAATGAAATTCATAAAGCCAGGGTAATATTTTCGTGGGTCGCACAGCATATTTCATATGATGACGAAGCTTACAATAAGGGTGAGTACGGGGCAACGACTGCTGAGGGGGTTTTGAAGGCAAAAAAAGCAGTATGCGAGGGCTATTCAAATTTATTTTCATCCCTATGTAATGCCTCCGGACTGACAGCAAGAAAGGTAGTTGGCTACTCAAAAGGCTATGGATATATTCCCGGACAAAAAATGGGTGAGTCAGATCATGCCTGGAATGTTGTCAGAATAAATGAAAAGTGGAGGTTATTTGATGTAACCTGGGCATCGGGAAGCGCTAACACCTCCAGGGAGGGCAATATAAAAAGTACTAACAACTTTGATGACTATTGGTTTATTGTCAATCCCCGGGAATTTATTTTCACTCATCTTCCTGAACAATCAAGCTGGCAACTTTTGCCATTGGCAGAACGTCTGAATATTACACAATTTGAAAACCTTCCCTATATCCGTTCATCATTTTTCAAAATATGGTTTAATACTAAATACATTTATGACAATGCTAAGAGTGGTCGGACAAAGCAATTTGCAATAAGCTATGCTATCGATTACCCTGTAAAAATAACAAAGATGCCCTCATCTTTAGAAATTGCAGATAGCAAAATCTATAACTTGGAAATTGAATCTTCCGATGCATCTGAAGTAGTAGTAATAAATAATGGAAAGTTCATTCCATTCACTAAAAACGGGAATATCTATACATTGAAATATAAACCCAAAGCAGGCACATTACATATCTCTGCCCGATTTAGAGATGAGGTGGAATACAGTACATTTTTGAAATATAAGGTCCTTAAG
>CAJQOX010000285.1 GCA_905480075.1 uncultured Aureispira sp.
ATCAACTGTAGCCCCTGAGATCACAACAGGATCGAACACTGCATATATGAACATCAATACACCTGCATCAGTTTTATCGGTAAATGCATCAACAGACCTGCCAAATACAGAGTATATCATCACAAAAAGAGGCACTCCGGCACTGACAAATACAGGAACACCGAACATGATTGGCGGTGGCGGAGATGTAATAGTAGGAACCGATGATGACGGCAGTTTTCTTCCATCATCGAAATCGCGGTACGGAATCAGCCTGCAGGAAGGTGACAGCTCCAATCTGACTGCAGTAGGCTATGACCTGCAGTTGATAAAAACAGTTACCGATTCTCTTTTGAAAGGTACTTCCGGTGGCAATCCCTGTTGTAACCTCTTTCTTATATTATCACTTGCCACTTCAAATCCTGCTCTTGCAGGCTTCTGTGACACTCTAAGCAGTCATGGCATTTTCAGTGGTGCTGACGTTAATAATTTCAATGATGTGATCACTGTTTTCGAAGCACTTAGCACAAGTCAATACTCTGTTCCTGCACTGATTGCAGAGTTTCAGAATCTGAACAATTACGGCAACTATATAAGTACTGACTGTGGCGGTACAGGTGCCAATGATTTTATACCCTTTGGCATAAACCCTACAGAAAATTACAGCTATCTTATTAAATGCCTGAACAATAATGTTGCTACAGATTCCATATCCTCCTGTGTCACACATACATGGATAGATGGAAACACCTACACATCAAGCAACAATACAGCTACTTATGCCCTACAGGACTTTGCAGGCTGCGATTCCCTTATCACCTTAAATTTGACGATAAGAAACGCCTCTGCAAGTACAGATTCAATTGTTTCATGCACTGCCTACACATGGATGGACAGCATCACCTACACCACTGACAATAACAGCGCTACCTACACCCTGACAAATGCTGCAGGCTGCGACTCGGTAGTGACCCTCAATCTGAAACTGCACAACAACATCAATCCAAATTTCAGTACGGTTCAGCAGGTCTTTACCTCCCCCCCGTTTTCGGCTGTATTTAACAATAACACAGCCAATTCAGCTGGGTACAATTTTACCTGGGATTTTGGAGATACCACCATTATACAGGACAACAGCGCTACTGTAAATCATGTATATACAAATGCCGGACTTTATGATGTCACCCTCATTGCTGAAGAGATCAACTCGGGTTGTGCAGACACACTCACCGAGGTAGATTACATCTCCTGCACCGTTAATACCATCAAAATAAATCAGTCGACTGAGATTAATGCCTCACCTAATCCTACTGAGGATAACATCAGTATAATCTTAAGCCGTTCACACGATCAGATAGTCGTCAGAACCTTCAACCTGACCGGGCAGCTTATGGATACAGCAATCTTTGAAAACACAGATAATTTTGATATTAAGATCAAGGGGCAGTCAGGTTTTTATATTATGGAAATTTTGTTGGATGAGAAAATCAGTTCAGTTATCAAGGTAACAAAACTATAAGTAATGATTTATCAATTTTTCTTAGCCTTCGGTTTGTTCAGATAGTATTATTTATAAAAACCAATTAACATTAAAAAAAGGTCTTCAAATGCATGAAGACCTTTCTAAAACTAACATTTAATTTGTAATTAATTTGACTCTGAAATTACAAATTTTCTGGTGATAATAAAATCATCAGACTTCAACCTAATGTAATAAACACCGCCTGGTAAATTATTTAAACCTATTAAGTTTTGTTTTTTTAATTCTTTAATAAAATAAATTTGTTGTCCGATATTATTGAAGATTACAAGATTGGCCTCCTCAGGAAGTTCCCTGTCAAAGAGAACATTAAACACGCCATTATTTGGATTAGGGTAAACGACCATTTCTAGCCCCTTCATAGACATACCTTCATCTAAATCATCAGAACCTGATACTACAACCCTTTCATTATCAACAACCTCCTGAATGCTAACAGAATTTGTCATACCCTGCACATTGCATTTCCTTCCTATTCCACGTATTGCAAAATTAAAATTACCTTCATCGCAATCATTGCTATTTACCCAAACCCTTGCCATTCGGTTTCCGTAACTGTTCGGATTAAATAATATTTGAAAACTCACAGTTTGCCCGGGCAATAAAGAACTATGTGAAGGTTGCTGTACTACAGTAAATTCACTGGAAGCAGATCCGGTAATAGTCACTATTGGATTGTTGGTGAGAATTAAGTTTACATTCCCTAAGTTAGATATTTCAAATGTTTTAAGAATGGTTCCCGAGCAGATATTTGTTCTGCCAAAATAAGTATTATTAACAGATGATGTCCGGTTAGCTTCATGTTGGATGTTATTGCTATTTCCTCTCATAAGAATTTCAGGACTATTAACCGTAACGAGTTGTGTACAGGTACTGCTATTGCCATATTCATCGGTAGCTGTCCATACGACAGAAGTTGTCCCAAATTTGAATAAATTACTATTCGGCAAATTACTCGTTACTGTTAGATTGGAAGAACATCCATCGGTAACAATAGGATTGCTTAAATTAACTAAAGCTGGCACACAGGGTGAATTCACTACCGTATCTGAACCACAACTGATTACAGGTGGTGTCATGTCTGTAGTTAACAACTGAAAAATACAGGCAGTTGAATTTCCTGATAAATCAATTACAGTAAGCGTAATATCTGTATTTCCAACAGAACTGATTATTGAACCAGGTGCAGGTGATTGGGAAACAGTAGATATACCACAATTATCACTATAGCTAATATTATTTGTATAGTCAGGAATTACTGCATTACAATTGGCATCAAGAAATAAAGATTGATGACCCGGACATATTATAATAGGGCTGATTGTATCTATCTTGTTCAAACCAAATGAACAGGTTTTCTTATTTCCATAGATATCAGCAATAATAACAATAACATTTAATAATCCAGCCCCGGATACAATTGTACCTGCTGATGGAACCTGAAAGAAACTCACAGAACCACAATTATCTGTAGCGGTTATCTGATTGGTATAATCAGGTAAAACTGCTGTACAATTTGCATCCAAATATAAGGATTGATTGCCCAGACATGCCGAAACAGGAGGTGAAGTATCCCTGACAATGACCGTCTGATTACATATTACAGAATTACCGGCATCGTCAGTAGCTGTCCAGACAACAACTGAAGCCCCGACCTGAAATGAGGATGGTGCATTATTGGTTATGTTAACATTACCACAATTATCCGTAGCTGTAGCAGTACCAATAGATCCAATATAGGAACATCCTGAATTAACGTATACTATGGCAGTGGCTGGACAGCTGATAACAGGTAAGACAAGATCTTCAATTTCTACCAATTGTGTACAGGATTCCGAATTACCAGAAACATCTGAAAGTGTCCAGGTTACCACAGTAATACCCGATGGATAAACAAAAGGTGCATCATTGATCAAACTGCTTAAAGAACAATTATCAGAAATATTAGCCGGATACCCTATAGACCCAAGATAAGAACAACCGAAATTAGGTTGTAAATTCACATCTGAAGGACAGGTCATTTGTGGTGATACTGTGTCTGCAACAATTACATCCTGAATACAGGTGGAGGTATTACCATACTGATCTTTTACCGTCCAGATTACTTCTGTTGTATCTAAAGGATAATTTATAGGTCCGTCATTAAAAAGTGTATCAATAAAACAATTTTCTGTAATTATCGGTATTCCTGTTGAACCGGCATAGGTACATCCTACGTTGGTATAAACTGAAAGATCAGAAGGACAAATGATAACCGGAGCAATAAGATCCTCCACCGTAACCGTAGAGGAGCAGACAGAAGAATTTCCATTTACATCCTTAACTGTCATCTCTACAATATTCTGACCTGAATTTGAACAATCAAAATAATAGTTATCCAATGTAAGGTTTAACAGGGAGCAATTATCAAAGGAACTGTTATCCACCTGAGCGGCAGTTACAGAAGCATTGCCGTTGGCATCCAACTGAACACTGATATTCAGACAGGAAGCTATAGGACCAATATTATCAAATACGACCACCGCAGTAGAACAGGTGCTGACATTGGCACTGTTATCGGTAACTGACAAAACAACAATGTTGGAATCAATATCAGTACAGTCAAATGTATCAATATCTAAAGTGAGACTGACCTCTCCTCCATAATCATAGGAACCATTATCAATTTCTGAAGGCGTAATTGCAGCCAATCCCGAGGAATCAAGATATACATCTATAGAATTCTGACAATTTGCTTTTGGACCGAAAGTATCGATTACTACAATGATAGCATCACAGGAATCGACATTACCTGCACCATCCGTTGCATAGAGTGTAAAATAATTAACCCCAACATGAGATGAATCTACAATAGTAATATTGGGATTCAATGATAATACAGGAGTGCCACAAGCATCACTTGTACCTCCGTCAATCACAGAAGGTGATATAGAAGCTAAGCCTGTAGAATCGAGATATATTGTATCATTGACACAGACTATTGTCGGCGGGGTATTATCAGATACCGTTACGATCTGTGTACAGCTTGCGGTGTTGCCGGACCCATCGGTTACTGTCCAGGTTACGGTTGTGGCGCCCAAGGGAAAATTAGTAGGTGCATTATTTGTTACTGAAGCTACCGAGCAGTTATCCGCTGCTGTTGGGGTCCCGAG
>CAJQOX010000286.1 GCA_905480075.1 uncultured Aureispira sp.
GTATCAGAATCATTCAGTTCAGAATCAAGACCCAGGAATTGAGAAACGCCATATTTATTTCTTCCGGGGGCATTACGGGAGACCAAATCGGCCAAAAAACCAGATAGGAATAATTGTGTACCAATGATCATGCAGGTCAGAGCGATATAGAAATAAGGCGTTTCAGTAACTCTTGGAGCGATAAGTCCGAGGTTTACATAATACAATTTATTAAAGCCTATACCTGCGGCAGAAATGAAACCCAACAAAAAAATAACAGAACCCCAGAGACCAAAAAAGTGCATAGGACGTTTTCCGAATCTGGAAACAAACATAATAGAGAGCAAATCGAGCGGTCCACGGATAAATCGTGCAACACCAAATTTAGTTACTCCGTAGGTACGGGCCTGATGTTTAACCGGTTTTTCTCCGATTTTGACAAAGCCGGCATTATGGGCAATTACAGGAATATACCGGTGCATTTCACCATAGACTTCTATGCTTTTGACAACAGAAATCCTGTAAGCTTTAAGGCCACAGTTGAAGCCATTGAGCTTTATACCGGACATTTTTCTTGTTGCCCAGTTGTAGAATTTTGAAGTATTATTTTTAATAAAGGAATCGAAGCGTTTTTGCTTCCATCCTGAGACCAGGTCATAGCCTTCTTCCACCACCATTCTATACATCTCGGGGAGTTCATCGGGAGAGTCCTGCAGGTCAGCATCCATTGTAAAGACAACATCCCCTGAAGCCGATTTGAAACCTTCGCTTAATCCGGCTGATTTTCCGTAGTTCCTTCTGAATTTAATACCTTTCACGCAAGGATTTGATGCAGAAAGCGCTTCAATTACCTGCCAGGAATTATCGGTACTGCCATCATCCACAAAAATAATTTCATAGGAAAAATCATTTTCATCCATCACCCGACGAATCCACTGCTCCAGTTCCGGGAGTGATTCACTTTCATTCAACAAAGGTATAACAATCGACAATTCGATATTCATTAGATTTTTTTTGATGAATTGATTCATTCACGTAATAAAAATAAGATATTAAACTTAAACTTCCTAAAATCCTATTCTTCCTTTTGTTTTACCACCAATAAAGAAACAGTTAATGCAATAACAATTCCATAGATAAAGCTATAAAATAGATTAACAGTGACTTGCCCCTTATTGGTGAAATAAAATTTTGACTTGCTGATAAATTTATCCAGGCTGTTATTAACTGTATCTATAGCTCCCTGAGTGATAGTATCTTTTCTCCAAACCTCATAGACATATTTTTTCATTGTGGAATTATATTGCATTTCACGGTAGGATTTCTCCACACTCTCGACATAAACAGGATTGATATAATTGCAAAACACCCAGGTACCCAAAGAAACATAAAGAGCAAGGAATAAGGTAGCACAGCCACCGGCAACAAACCCCTCTTTAAAGCCAATATAGCCATTATTTCTCTTTTTTACATAAATGACAGAGAAAGACACAAAGCCAATCAAAACGATTCTGAACAACCAATCGGTGGCATTAGAAGCAGAAACAAAATCAAATCCAGCATTATGAATAAGAATACGGCCGACAAGGAATAAAACCCCACCAATTGAGGCAATTACAAATGATTTTTTTACTAAACTCATAATATATTAATACTCGGGTTGATCTCTTTTAAAAAAAAATGCAAAAACAAGCGATAAAATAAAACCTACGATCAGTTCCAGAGCAATACCCAAAAAATTAGTGAGACTGGGAGCAAAGTTTCCCTGTTTGAAGTTTTCAAGATTTTCTCTGTAAATCAATTCCATATCAGAAGTGTTTTTATGTCCTTCAACTACTTTCAGGTAGGCTTCTTTAACCATATCCACCAGGGTAGGGTCGTAATAATTGAAAAGAAACCAAATGAACAGAAATTTAATAAAGAAGCCAATAATATAAATTCTGAATCCCAGTTTAAGCAACGCTCCAAAGGATGCAAAATCATTTATAACATCTATTTGCTTATTATCGGACAATAAGTCTTCAATTTTGGCAGGCGAGAAATTGGTTTGTCTTTGCTGCAGAACACCATACAGGATAGCAGCCATCAAGACAAGAAGCGTCAGACGTTCATATCCTACAATCAATAATTCGGGATTCGCAACATAAAGAAAAGTAATAAGCAGCATTGAGATAAAGCCACTCATCAGGCCCAGGCGTGTACTAAGATTCATTTATTTTGGTTATAATTATGTTTCAGTATTAAAATTCCAGTAAGCCAGAGGCAAAATAACTGAATATGAACGCAAATATAAAGATTCTTTACGTTAATAATCAACCAAGAATAAAAAAATCATTTTGAAAAGGGATTCAAACATTGCATAGACAGATAAAAGTTATCTCAACCATCAAATTTATAAAAAAATGAAATTATAAATTAATTCTGATTCACAGGTTTTAATATTGATGAATAGGCATCATTATCTGAGAGTATTCCGGAAGCCTTTATAAGTTCAGTATCAAAATGAATACCTGCCTGAATAGACCCTTTTTTATAATAATAATGACTTACAATAAACCTTTGCAGGACAAACAAAAATCTATTTTTATGTTTTTCAAGTTCTCCGGTTCTTGATTTAGCAAGCACCGTTTTAATTTCTTTCAATTCATTGCTGAGCTCATCAATAAAACTTTCTTTATCAGCCATTTCTTCGAGCGCACCAAGGAGTTCTTCTGTTTCGGTTTTATACGCATAGCCTTCATCATTCAGAAATTTCAAAAAATCATCGAAGTCCTTATCTGATAATTGAAAATCAGCAGCAGGAGCAATCGTTTTGTGTTTCAATTTATAGGCAGCAGCGAAGTCAAAAAGAAACATTTCTTGATTCAATTCATTCAGAATCTTTAAAAAGACTAGATTATCAACCGAAACATCAGGTTTTATTCCACCACCATCATAAACAGCACGGCCACCGATTGTCTGAAAAGGAGACTGTAAAGAGTCGGCAATTTGGCTGGGCTTTCCATTTTTGTATTTCAGAGCCTGAATACACCGACCGCTGGGGATATAATACCTTGCGGTAGTGAGTTTGACTTTTGCACCAAAGCTTAAATCCCTGGTATTTTGCACGAGACCTTTACCAAAGGAACGTTGTCCGAGAATAACCCCTCTGTCAAGGTCCTGAACAGCTCCGGCGACAATTTCAGAAGCAGATGCTGAAGTTTTATCGATTAGTATACAAAGAGGGATAGCATTATCTACGGGTTGGTTGAGGGCACGAAAAACCTGGTGTCTTTCCTTATCTCTGCCTTTTATCTGAACAATCATAGCGCCTTTATCCAAAAACACATTTGCAACATTAACCGCCTCAGTAAGTAAGCCACCGGTATTACCTCTAAGATCAAGGACTACCCCTTTTACCGTATTATTTTTTTTGAGTTCACTAAGGGCATCTGCGACATTTTTCCCTGCATTTTCAGAAAAAGATGACAAGACAATGTAAGCGATATCATTTTGAATCATCCCATGATAAGGCGTGTTAGTAACTTTAATTTCTTTTCTTGTCAGGGTAAAAGCAAGGGGCTTATCAAAGCCATATCTTTTAATTTTAATATCAACATCAGAATTCGGAACTCCTCTCATTTTATTAGAGATTTGCCTGACACTGTTTCCTTCAACATTTTCACCATCAATTTCAATCATTTCATCGCCCACCTGAAGACCTGCCACCTGAGCCGGCCCACCCAAGTAAGGGAGCGAGATAATTACATGTTCCTTTCCCTGCATTATAGAAGCACCTACACCACCGTATTTACCTGTAATGGTAGATCGGAACTGAGCCACTTCATTCTCCGGAATATAAGTAGTGTAAGGGTCCAGGCTATTCAACATAGCATTAGCACCTGTCTCCATCAAATATTCAGGGTCTACCTCATCTACATAGAAAGTATTCAGTTCTCTGTAAATATTGGAAAATATTTCAAGGTTTTTGGCAATTTCGAAATCATTCAGTTGAGTAGAAAGACCAAAAAGGCCTAGAATAATAACAAAGCCAATAATAGATTTTTTATATATTGATTTAAAAACATTCATAAGCTTCCCTTTATTAATCTTTTTTAATTTCTTTTAAAATGTCAGTTTTTAGCAATTGATTGTACTCCTCTTCATCAGCAAACAGATCAATAGCCTGTTTGACAAAAAAGTCATCAGCGAGGCGATTTTCGACCTGTCCTTTCATAAAATAAAAACGCCCGACAATTTCCTGCTCGAGGTTTTGCTTAATTTCAGAATAATTATTTTTAAAAGCCGATTGTTTATGTTTAGTGATATTTTCTCGGGTTTCATCAAAAACAGAAGATAACTGACTATAGGTACCTTCAGATTTAGCCTGCTCCTCTAATTTTAACAATGCCCGTTCTGAATTTGTTTTATATTCATACCATTTTTCTTTAGCGAAAAGAACAAATTCATCAAACTCGCTATCGGAAAGTTCAAATTCCTTAGCCTCGGGAATTGAATCATGCTTTTCTCTGTACATATTGGCGAAGTCAAAAATAAGATGTTCCTTCTTCAGAGCGACAAGGAGAGGAGATTCTTTTACATCTTCCACTAAGAGATCAGGTTCGAGGCCGTTGCCATCAAAAACTTTCCTTCCTTTCAAAGTTTTGAACTCTTTTCTGAGGGAATCCGGCACTTTAACAGGGATTCCATTTTTATAATTCAAGGCCTGCACACACCTTCCGCTTGGAATATAATATTTTGCTGTAGTAAGTTTAACTTTAGAACTGTAACCGATATCCTTGGTATTTTGGACGAGGCCTTTCCCAAAAGAGTTATTACCAAGTAATAAAGCCCTGTCGACATCCTGCAAGGCCCCTGCAACAATTTCTGAAGCAGAAGCGGAGTGTCCGTTCATTAAAACAATAACGGGAATTTTAGTATCTACGGAAGCATTAATGGTTTTGAAAGACCTGTCCCATTCAGGAATTTTATTTTTGGTATAGACAATCTCGATTCCTTTTTCCAAAAATATATTACAGATATTAACAGCCTCAATAAGATACCCCCCTCCATTATCCCTGAGGTCAAGGATAACATGTTTAAAATTTTTATTTTTTTGTAATTCTTCAAAAGCTTTTTGAACATTAGCGCCAGCCTGAGGAGAGAAGGTTGTCAAAATGATATAGCCTGTTTCCTCATTTAACATACCAAAATAAGGAACATTCTTTTTAGTAACAGTGACCCGTTCAAGAGTCAGTGTTTTTAGTTTATCAGAAGAAGGCCTTAGAACTTCAATCGTAACTTTAGTTCCCGCTTTTCCCTGCAGGGATTTAGAAATCTCTTCAATTTTTTTGTTGTTGAAAGATGTTCCGTCAATTTTAAGTAGAATATCACCGACCCTGAGCCCCTTTTTTTCAGCGGGCGTACCTTCAATAAGTTCACGAATTACTACTTTCCCATCATCTTTCATCAATTCGACACCAATTCCATCCCAACCACCTTTCACACCCATTTTCACCTGAACCATCTGAGCTTCGGAATAATAGTTGGTATAAGGGTCAAGATGACCTAACATACTGTCAATTGCAATACGCATCAGTTGGTTGGGGTCAGTTTCGTCGACATAATGATGATTAATTATTCGGTAAGTATCTGCAAAATTTTCAAGGCTTTGAGAAATCTTCAAAAACCTTCCGGAATCAGTAGCAATAGCAAAGGCACTGAAAACGATAACAAGCAGTAAGAGTTTAGAACGAAACAGTTTTTTCATAAAAAAATATTGAGGAAGAATTATCATCTGACAGCTGAGAAGAAATAACAGAATAAATATAAACAAAAAATAGTCCCTTTTAGCAAAGGGACTATTTTTTAAATAACTTATAACATTTAAGAAAATCTACCAACTGATACCTAAAGCAGTTTTTACTTTATCGGTAGCATCAATACCACCTTCAGAATAAAGGAGGAATTTTTTGTCCAGAATATATCCGTAATTATTTTCCTTGGCCACTTTACTGATAGCAGCCTCTAATTCTTCATAAAGAGGTTTAGTCAATTCCCCTTCTTTTTTTGCTAATTTCTGATCTGCTTCAGAAGCTTCTTTCTGAAGGTCTGCCTGCATTTGTTGTAATTTTGCCTGCGCTTCCTGTTCCTGCTTGGGAGTCAAGTCACCGATTTGACTTTTTTTAGATATCTCCTGATAATATTCCTGTGCCTCAAGTTGTTTACCTTCCAGTATTTTTTGAAGTTGTTTTCCGTAGGCTTCTACTTCAGATTTAGCTCTTTTATAAGCAGGCATTTCCGGAACAATTTTTTCGGAATTAATGTAAGCAATTTTTTGTGCGTTGGCATCCACACTGAAAGTCAGTATAGCAAATAAGGTCAATACCGAGAATAAATTTAAGACTTTTTTCATCTTGATTTTTTTAATTTTTTAATTATTAACTGTTGTCTGTAAAATGTGTAGTAAACATGAACAAATATGCTCATTTAAAATGTGTAATGCATAATGTGTTCCACTTTTAAAAAACGCTTAAATTAAGACCTTAAATACTGTTAAAAACGGAAGTAAAGAATGTTAAAAAAAGCATAATAAAAAAACATAAAAAACTGAACACTACACAGGAGATTGCCGTACAAAAGAAAAGATTGATTTAAACCGGAATCTTAATAGCAACCGAATATTTTGCAAAAATACACTTTCGATTTCATTTGCCCAAAAATAAATCAATTAATTTATAAAAACATAAATAACATTATCCTGAAGGGAATCTGAGCTTATTGGTTCAGATAAAATAACATCATCAATGAGATAAGGAAAGATTAAAGGTACTTCTTAACTTTTTCAGTAATATCAACCCCACCCTGAAAAGACAAAAGCATTTTTTTATCCAAGATGTAGGTATAATTATTTGCTTCAGCAACTTTTTTTAAAGCGGAATCAAATTTAAGATAAACAGGTTCCGTCAGACGCTGTTCTTTTTCAAGTAAATTACGATCCGCATCATCAGTCAATCTTTTCAGGTTCTGCTGTTTTTTTTGAAGTTCATCATCAGCATCCTGTTGCTGTTTAGGGCTCAATGCGCCTAATTTCACCTTTTCCATTACCTCTTTATAAAAGGCGGCGATATTTTTCTTTTCCTGATCGAGTTGTTTCAGCAGTTGTTTCTGAAATATTTCGAGCGCTGTTTTAACCTGTTTATATTCAGGCATATTCTGAACGACCTCTTCTGCATCGATGAAAGCAATTTTTTGTTGAGCGACAACATTCGAAAAAAAAGAGGACAGAGAATATGCCAAAACCAAAAAGGAGAAATGCAAGGAATTCATATTAATTATTAATGCGTTTAATAATCTCAGCAGTAAGATCTTTATCGTCGGATGCATAGATAATAGAAGAGCCATCGGGTGCAGAGAAGATAAAGTCATATTTACGTTCCTTGGCTAATTTTTGGATTTCGTTATAGACTTTTTCCTGAATAGGTTTAACGAGGCTCTGACGTTTTTTAAAGAGTTCCCCTTCAGGTCCGAAGCGTTCTTTTTGAAGGGTTCGGACAGATTTTTCTTTATTTACAATTTCCTCTTGTTTTGATTTGCGCATTTCATCACTAAGCAAGGGTTCTCTGACCTGATATTCCCTGTACATAGTTTCTATCTGATCATATTCTTTGGCAATTTCCTGTCTCCAGCGTTCAGCCTGTTGTTCCAATTCTCTCTGTGCTGTTTCATATTCTTTTACAGATCCCAAAATTTTGTCCATATCGACGTAAGCAGAACGTTGCGCCTGAGCGTTAAAAGAGGAAAGCATTAATAACACACAAAACAAAGATAAATATTTCATAAAGGAATTTACTTTAATTAAAAAAAGAAGAAATAGGAATTAGGCTATTAACTTACAAGATTTTTGCCAATTTTACGATAAATATCATAATCAATACGCAAAGTTGCTTATTTTTTTGTTAAGTAGATAGTTGTTTTAACATAAGTTTATAAATTTTTAATAAAAAAAGAGAATGTACAGAAATCATCTGAACATTCTCTTTAATCAGAGAGGTCAATTAAAGGGATACAATCAATCCGAGCCTCCGCTTTTAACCTCTTTGCGCAATTCCAACACCCTTTCATTAAGAATTTTAATTTTAGTTTCCTGTGCCTGAATTTCTTCTTTTTTAGATTTGATAGAAGAATCAAGTGCTGAAATTTCCTTAGCAGATTTTTCTTTAGCAGTAGCTATAGCAGCAAAAGATTTTTCTTGTTCAGATTTAGTATTGGCTCTGGATTTCGCAATTTCCTGAGCAGCCCTTTCTTTTTCAGCAGCAATCTCTTTAGCAGAACTTTCCTTAGCTTCCGCGACATTTTTTTCGTTTTGTGTTTTCAATTTTGCTAAATTCTGAGACAATTTACTTTTAGTATCAATATTTTCTTTTTGGATTTTAGAGATTTCTTCTCTTGATTTGAGTTTTGCATCCGCAATTTCAGCAGCCGTTTGGTCTTTTACCTTAGCAATCTCATTAACAGATTTTTCTTTAGCATTCAACATATCTTTATTGGCTTTATTGACAGTAGAATCCAATTTGGTTTTAATCTGACGCAATTTAGCATCTGAAGCCTTTTGAGTTTCAACAATTTCTATTGCCGCTTTTTCTTTTGTGATTGCAATTTGTTCAGCCACCTCTTCTTTAACATTCAGCAATTTAATAGTTTCTTCTTTTTCAACAGCTACTGTATTTGCTTTAATATCTTCTATGGAAGAAGCTGCTTCAGACCTGGTTGTGGCAATATTCATAGCAGCCCTTTCTTTAGCTTCTGCAATTTCGTTAGCAGCCTTTTGACGTTCAAGAGCAGCTCTTTCTTTGTCTGCAGCAACATTGTTGGCTAAATTTTCTTTTATCATGGCCCTTTCTTCAGAGGACTCTTTTTCTAATTTGGCAATAGACTCGAAAACTTCTTTTTTAGTCTGAGCTTCTTTTTGTTTTAAGTTGGCAATACTTTTAAGAGTTAATTCCTGAGCAGCTAACAAATCAGTGGCCGCTTTTTCTTTAGCAGCAATAATTTCCTCAGCAGTAGCCGTTTTCATTTTTTCAGCATTGGCTTTGGCTTCTGCGATTTGTTGGGCAACTTCAGATTGAATTTCCTCCATTCTTTTATTAGCGACAGATTGAGACATTTTAACATCTTCAACATATTTGGTTTTGGCATCTTTCGCTTCAAGGTTAGCAGATTGAATTTTAGAAATAGCTTCATCCTGTGCCTTTTGAATTTCAGAAGCTGCTTTAATTTTAGCATCGGCAACTTCTTTTACTGACTCTTCTTTCACTTTGGCTTCATATGCTCTTGCTTCGTCAATTTTCTTTTTAATTTCAGCATTTATTTTAGCAATTTCGGCATTGGCTTTTTCTTTGGCTTTAATAACATCATCTGCAATCTCTTTTTTCTTTTTATCCGCATCCGTTCTAGCCTGTCTGACAGATTCGGCAGTCAACAATTTAGCTTTGGAAATTTCTTCGTTGGCCTTTATCTTAGCGGCAGCAATTTCTTCAGCTGTTTTAGCGTTTTCTGCAGAAGCTTTTTCTTTTGAAGAAACAACATTAGATTTCACATCCGCTATCTCCTTCGCAGCAAGGATTCTTTCATTTTCAACCTGCTTAGCAATTTCTTCTCTTTCTTTAGACGCCTTATCCAAAGCAGCAGCAACAGAAGCTGCAGAATTTTCCTGGATCGTAGCAATTTCTTCCGAAGCTAAGCGTCTTGCTTCGGCAATTTCAAGCTGCACCTTCAGTTTTTCCTCAGAAGCATTTTGTTTTATTTCCCCGATTTCTATTGCTGTTTTTTCACGAACAGATTTTATTTCAGCATTTGCGGTTTTTTTAGCATTAATAACATCTTGATTTGTAAGATTTTGTTCCTGTTCCGCTTTTCTTTTAGCTTCAGAAATCTTAACAGCAACTTCTTGTTTGATAGTATTCAATTCCACCTGCATAGATTCCTTGATGGTTTGAACTTCAACAGCATATTGTTCTTTAGCAGTTTCAAATTGTTTGTGAGCAGCAGCCATTTGTTCCGCAGCGACCTTTCTTGCTTCCACAACTTTAGCAGCTTCTTCCGCCTGAATTTCCTGAATTCTGGAATTGGCCTTTTCTCTTACAGACAAAGCATCAAGGCGCGCTTTTTCAACAAGATTTTTTGCATTTTTCTGGGCTTCGGCAATTGATTTGGCAATATCTTCTCTGGCTTTATCAATTTCAAGGTTGGCTTTTTTTCTGGCATCAAATACTTCCTGAGCAATATCGGCCTGGGTTTTAGAGGCATTTTCCTTTGCTGATGAAATATCCCTTGCCAAACGGGCTTTTATTCTGTCTGCGTCAGCCTTTATCTCTTCAATTTCATTATTCAAACCATCTTTACGAAGTGCCAATTCACGTTTAAGTTGTCTTTCTTCAGCATCAGTGAGTTCGTCACAGGGAGAACCGGAAGTTCTTGCAATTGCAGCCCCTGCGGAATTATTGGAATCATCTGTATTTTGAGAAGAATTTTGAGTTGTGACAGGTTTTAGAGAAGCATTTACTTCTTTATCTTTTACTTTAGAAGGGTCTAGTTCATCCAAAAAACACTTTAAAGCATTACTAAGCTCTAGTCTTCTTGATGCGTCGAGAGAATAGGGGTACATTTTCATTTCTACCATATTAACAAGTCGTATAGAAGAAATTGAATTAGAGGCTATCCACCTGACAGCTTTCATATTCAACTGCAAGGTATTCACATAGGCAGCACGACCTTTGATAGTAGTCTTTTCGCTATCGTAAATAAAATCATAAGGCTGTTTAATCCCTGAAGCTGAAATAAACATTAGTTTATCCTTTTTCTCCAGCGGTCTGATAAGTGTGGGGTTATGTCCTGTAGTAGTTACTGTTGCTGTGACACCTTCTTCAGAATTTTCGAATTCAATCCGAAAATCAAAATCAAGCCGGGATACGAGGATATGAGATTTCGTTTTGAGACTATGCATATTTCCATATTTTAGATTTTTGGAAAATTCATCATCACATTGCGAAAAAGCAAAGTTTCCGGTAATAAAAATAAAAAGAAGTATGTTAAAAATTTTTCTCATGATTAAATCTTTTTAGGTAATAAAAATTTCAGGGTCATTGTTTTTTAATCAAAAATTAACGGGCATTCTAGGAATAAAAATTTAAAAATATATAATCAGTACATGTTCAATGCATTCTATCTGCTCTGGGAGTAAGTGTCCTGACAATTGCGGCTTCAAAGTCAAGACATTCCACCCATCTTTTTCTGGTTTCTTCTTTACTTGTGTAATGTTCAGCCAATTGTATAAACATTTGATAGTGCCCGGCTTCAGAAACCATAAAATCATGGTAAAAAAGTCGAAGTTTCTCATCCTTTATGTTATTGGAAAGCAACCTGAACCTTTCACAACTTCTTGCTTCGATCATTGCAAAGGTAAGTAATCTGTCCAATAACAATACATCTTTACTCACTCCTTTTCGTATAAACAGCAATAATTTATTAACATATTCATCCTTTCTTTGTTTGCCGAGTTTCAGCCCTCGTTTTTCCAATTCTTTGAGCACCATTCTGAAATGACTCCACTCTTCAGAAACTACCGGTGCTACCTTTTTGACCAATAATTCCTTGTCGGAATATTTTTGAATTAAACTGATACAACTTGTAGTAGCCTTTTGCTCACAATAAGCATGGTCTGTCAAAATATCTTCCAGACTCATTTCAGCCATATTTACCCAACGTGGATCAGTGGGAAGTTGAATTCCCAATACCCTTTTATTTTCTTCTTTCATTATAAATTAAAACAGAATATTTTAATTGAATTAAGAAATTCTACGATCAATAATACATTCAAAAAACAATGCATCATCATAAAAAAAACAAATCAATAATTAAATTACAGATTATCAATATGCACCAGATCTCTTACAATTTATACGCAAATCAATAACTGATGTTCAGAAAAAATGAATCCAAATAAATATATCAATAAAAAATAATATGTTAATCACTTAATACCAAGTATATAAAACAATACACCTGAGAGAATTATCATAAAAAAGATTAAAATTCCCCTACCCTTTTCCACAGCTTAACCACTTCAACAGCTTCTTTGACATCATGTACTCTCAAAATACGTGCCCCTTGTTGCAAGGCAATCATATGTAAAGCAGTGGTACCATTAAGAGCATCCTCAGGCTTACTATTTAGAACTTTCCAAATCATTGACTTTCTTGAAATTCCAATCATCAGAGGAAGGTCAAGAGAATTATAAATGTGCATATTTCTCAATAGCTGATAATTATGTTCTACTGATTTTCCAAAACCAAAGCCAACATCCAAAATAATATCGTGAATTCCTTTATTATTCAAAAAAGCAATTTTTTTAATAAAAAAATCCATGACATCCAATAAAACATTCTGATAATCCGGGTTTTGTTGCATGGTAGCAGGAACCCCCTTCATATGCATTAAAACATAAGGAATTTCCGCCTTTGCAATTACATCTGACAAACCTTCATCTATATCAGATGCAGAAATATCATTAATGAGATGTACGCCTTCAAGAATTGCCTGTTCAGCAACCTCTGACCGAAAAGTATCCACAGATATAAAAGCATCGGGAAAATTGTTTCTGATTAATCTGATCACAGGGATGACACGTTTCAATTCCTCCTCCTCTGAGACAAATCCGGCATTGGGTCGGGAAGACACACCTCCTATATCCAAAATCAAAGCACCTTCACTTAACATTTGTTCTGCCTGAAGGAGTATATGCTCTTCAGAATTCAATCTGCTTGACTTATAAAAAGAATCAGGGGTAATATTTAATATTCCCATAATTACAGGTGAAGACAAATCCAGTATTTTTCCTCTGCAATTAAATATCATAGCACAAAATATAAATCGACAAAGATCTAATTAATTGTAAATCAATCCCTTATTAGACTCCGATAAAAACCTTACATAAATATATGTATTATTCACAAAAGACAGCCTTAATATAGAAGTCATTTGACGTCTTTATCAAATAAGATTATAATTTGATGGAAAAATTAGATTTACATTATTATCTCTTAAAAAATACTTATCTTTGTATCAGATTATGAGTATGATTTACTGATTTTCAAAGAACTGAGTCTGTTTATAATAATAGAGGAGTAGAGTTTCAAAAAAAAGTTTGCGGCAGCAATCAGTTTAAAAATAAAAAAAATTTAGGTACCTGTACTATTAAAAACGAGTTATTAATGACAAAAGTATGGTCAATATGTCTTTTTTTATTCTTTTATTGTTATATCTCAGTAACAATAATTGCACAACCGAAAGATATAACAACGAATAAAGACAGCAGTAATACCAATAATAACAACAAGAAATATTTTGTTAAACTGCCAGCTAATGAAACACAACCCAACTCAGAGGAGCTAATGAAAGAGGCGATCGTTCATTTTGATGCTGCCCGTTACAGTACCTGTTTAAAAACCCTTAATAAGGCGGTGGAGGTTAACGTTTTCCCCCAACTTACTGATATTCTCTTTTTTTATCGTGCAGTATGTCTGACCAAAACCAAAGACTTTGCCAAGGCCATATCAGATTATAACGCTGCAATCTCTGCAAACCCCGATAAACACAAATATATTTATCATCGGGGGATTGCCTATTTCCAACTTGGAGATTACATAAAAGCACAGGAGGATTTCGAAAAAACCATGGCACTACAAGGTCCTGATGCAGACTTATATTTAAAATTAGGTTTCATAAAAGAATATCGCAATAAAACAGAGGATTCTATTACAGATTATTCAAAAGCGATAGAACTCAACCCAAAACTTGCCGAGGCATATTATTACAGAGGAATTCAGTACCTGAGGGTGCTTCAACATGAAAAAGCATGTAAAGATTTGACTAAAGCAATAAAACTTGGTTTTTCAGGAGCAGAAAAGCAATATGAAAATTATTGTGGGGCTAAATAAAAAAAGGCAATTGAAATATAATTTTAAGAATAACTTAAAAAACATTTCAATTACCTCATAGATAAATAATTTTCAGGAGCCTCTTAAGAAAGTCCGGAAATTTTACCATTGTCATCAATCGTCATTGCCTCCGAAGAAGGTGTAGAAGGCAATCCGGGCATACGCATCATTTTACCAAGAATAGGTATAATAAAGCCTGCACCGACAGCAAACTCAAATTCCCTGACATTTACTGAAAAATCCTTCGGCCGCCCAAGCAGCTTATCATTATCGGAGAAAGATTTCTGAGTTTTAGCCATACATATCGGCAATTCTTCCAATCCAAGCCGGACAATTCTTTTCAAATCCAATTCTGCTTTTTTGGAATAAATAACTTCATCCGCACCATAAACTTCTTTAGCAATAATTTCAATTTTTTCTTTGACAGGCAATTTCCAATCATACAGACCATTAAAATTGTTGTGGTCCGATTCCACTTCATCAACAACTGCTTTTGCCAAATTAATCATGCCTTCCCCCCCTTGTGCAAAACCATCCGCAACAATAGCCTGAACGCCCATTGCTTTACATTTTTTTTGTATGAGTTCTACTTCTGCACTTGTATCGCTGGGAAAAGCATTGATTGCCACAACAGGATTAAGACCAAATTTTCTGCAATTAATAATATGTTTTTCTAGATTTTCAAAGCCTTTTTCAACCCTGCTTACAGATGCTGTGTTATATTCCGCTTTTTTAGCACCTCCATGATGCCTGAGCGCTCTGATAGTAGCCACTAGTACTACAGTTTTCGGTTTCAGTCCGGCAGAGACGCATTTAATATTAAGGAACTTTTCTGCTCCTAAATCTGCTCCGAAACCAGCCTCAGTTATTACATAATCGGATAACGACAAGCCCATTTTAGTTGCAATTATAGTATTGGTACCTTGCGCAATATTGGCAAAAGGGCCACCATGAATAATAGCAGGATTGTCTTCCAGTGTTTGTACAAGATTAGGCTTAATAGCATCCTTAAGTAGAATTGCCATGGCATTTTCTGCTTTTAAATCTCTTGCATAAATTGGTTTTTTATCAAAGGTAAAAC
>CAJQOX010000287.1 GCA_905480075.1 uncultured Aureispira sp.
TTTATTAAAAAACATGTGAATAAGCAAAGAGGTGATGCAAACTAATATAAGCCTTTGTATTGATAAGAAAAGGATTTCTGGATTAAAAGATGAACCAATTAATATGCGAAAAATTATTCTATCAGCACAAATCCTGCCCAAAAATAGGCAGAGTATTTCTTTTGAATATCCTGTTGAGCCAAACGTAGAGCCAATTTTGCAGATTTGTGCATAATGTAATACTTATAGAATGCCTTCATCAGCAGGGCAGTTTCCTCATCGGGAATACGCCAAAGCGAGACTAAAAGTTGCCTCACTCCAGCCGATTTGAGTGCCCTTTGCAAGCCAAAAATACCCTCGCTGTCGTTGATGTCGCCGAGTCCGGTTTCACAGGCAGAAAGCACTGCAAGGTCTGTTTTAAACAGGTCGAGATTAGAGATTTCATAGGCAGTAAGAATGCCATCATCGAGCCCTTTGACCGGCGGTTTTCCCTGCCACACCCTGTTAGCCCCGGTCAGCACAAGACCGGTACGCATGAGCGGATTCTGAGCATAGATAATTTGCTTATAAAACTCTTTCGAGCCTTTCGCGCCGGGCATCAGTGGTTTAAAAAAATAGCCATGTGTGGCAATATGAAGGACAAAGGGGGCATGGGCAGCGGTATGCATTTTTACCTTGTCCTCGAGTGCTTCTTCGCCGGTATATTTATGCGTGATCCAATTTTTTTTGATGAGAAAATTCTCAATACCGTCTACTTCCTTTTTTGTACCTTCAAGATAGGAAAAGAACAAATTTCCGCGGGAAAAATTACTTGCCAAAGCACGGCTGAAGGGAAGTGCGGTATTAGCATAGGCATATAAATCGTAAGAATTCACAGATTGTGAGGTATCCTTCATCTTATGCATCAATCTGACCAGGCTGACAGAATCGACGCTGAATTTGGCCCCTCCTGCCAGTACAATATCTCTTGTATCATTGTCGGTATTTTTGGGATAGACAAAATCCCGGAATGAACCGAAATTTACAATATCGAAACAATTCAGCAAATGTTGATTCTCTTCATTCAACAATGCCGGAAAGGCAATCTGATGCAAAAGACCGGAAGGTGAAATATAAATTTTGCTTACAGAATCGAGTGAGGGAACAAGGGGTTTGAAAATCAGGTCATACAATTTTCTGTTGGTCGCTGAGTTATTGATATAACTCATGCTCTTTTGTGTAATATTAATACTAAGGATCTCTTGTAGCTGACTGTGATTACAGAGTGGAATTAAAAGAGGCGACGGTTGATTTTTTTTAATGAGAAGGGCATAATAAAGTGTAGAGTCGAGCCAATCCTTGCCATCGTGATAAAGGAAATGAATAAAATCCACTGCAATTTCATCCTTTTTTAGTTTTGCTCTTACCGAATCGACATTGAGCTGCATTCTGCGTAGTTTAAACTGATTGGCGAGGGCATCTGAAGCCGCAGACAATTCTTTTTCGAGATTCAGGGCCCTGTTGTCAAGTTTTTCAATATTGAGGCCAAACATGTCTCTTTCAATAGAAGGCATCAAAGAAGCCTGCACCAATTGCCGGCGAACACCGAGCCAATTATAAAACTTATCTCTGAGAGTTGAATCACCTGAGGTAAGCAAAGCCGCCCTTGCAGAAATAGAACCTTCAAGTACGAGACCCTTTACAGCGAGGCTGATATTGGCAACTTCATTGCTTATTTCCGGCATTTCGGGCAAAATATGAATAGCAGAGGAATAAAACTGGTGGACAGAATTATTCATTTTTTTGAGAAATTCCAATCTTTCTGAATCGTTGAGACTCGGATAATAGGAATAAAGCTGATGAATAATATTCCTGGACAGATCAGTAAGTAATTCCAGTGCTTTGCTGTACTCTTTTTTGACTCTGTGATAATTGGTAAGATGTATCAGGGTATTTGAATATTCGGGATGCGTAGTGCTGAATTCTTTTTCAAGTATCTCTTTGGCTTGATAGTGATTGCTTTCAGAATTTTCAAATTCTTCTAAAACAAGGTGCAGCGAACCGAGGTTATTAAGTGTGATCGGATAATCGGGGTGACGTTTTCCAAATACCTTTTCGATCAGGTCCTTAGCTTCCTTATAATGTTTTTTGGCCTTTGAGAAATCACCGGCCTTGCGATAAAAAGTAGCCAGATCATTGAGCAAATTAGGGTAATTATCATAATCTACCCCTGAAAATTGAACAATATTCTGTTGGGCTTCAAGGAATAACTCTTCTGCCTTTTTGTTTTTTCCTGAAGATTGCAACAGTTCAGCAATCTGACTGAGTTTGTGAGCATATCCGGGTTGATCCACTCCCGAAAAGGGATTGATATTTTGATCGGGCTTAAGGTAGATTCTAATTAAATCCAAGACCTTTTCATCTGTAAGCTCATCTGTTACTTTTGCATTACGGAGTGCAAGGGTATCTACATCTGAACGTAGAGGCAAAGGAAAAATATTTTCTTGAGCATACTTATGCAAGCAATTGAAAATTAAAAGAATTTCTTTTCCTGCATTAGGATTAATTTGTTTTCCGGAGCAAATAATATCGTTTAAAGAGGGAGAAAGTATAGCAAAGTCTTTAGTTTTAAAAATAGATAGCCATTTCAGGTTTTTCCTGTCAACCATTAAGGAATTGACAAAATGGTCGTGGCCTTCATAAGAAATAGTGCTTGTCTGATTAATAAAGGGAAGGGCAATTTTATCTCCTTTATAATTAATAAAAACAAAGTTATCCCCTTTTGTAATATTGAGAGAAGATTGAGAAGTAAGGGTGGCGAATAAGCCTTTTTCAGATAGAGTAAAACGTAGAGAAACCTGATTATCCTTTTTTGTATTCAACATTACAGAAGCACTTATCCATCCTTTTTCAGCAACCTGAAAAAGTCGGGTACCACAGTTGTTCTGAGCCAAAAGCGAGACAGAACACAAATTGAACAGTAATAAAAATAGAAAGAATCGTTTCATGAAGAAAAGTTCTGTTAAATATATACAAGTTAATACAGCCGACAAATAAAAGATATCAGCAAAACAGGAAAAGATTTCTGATAAATAAAAAAAGAATGGGGCCGCCTTTTTGGGTTGAATCCTATTTTAATAATTATAACGTACCACACTATTCCCACAGACTGCCGTTCAGACCTAATCTAATTCCAAAATCAAATGTAGAAGCACTTTGACCATTATAACCGAATCGCAGGAAATACAATAAAAATAAATTTTCCTCTACCCCAACAGACAATTCTCCAATATAAGTCATAAAAAAAGGGTTTACTGCAGAAGGATTTACAGATTGGTGTATATTGATCTGATTGAATTGAACACCTCCTCCAAACTGAAAAAAGAAAAAGCCTTCCACAGGAATTCTGAAGTTAGCCAATAAAGGAAAGGAAAGAGCCCCCATCCCTTCAAATCCTTCTATATCCAAGCTGAACGGACAGTAACTCAATGCCCCCTCTACAGAAAACATTAATACTGTTTTCTTTCCCATAATCAGCCCACCACCTAAACCGGGCAAGACATTAAATACCTGTCCGACACTTTGTTCATTATTGAACGAAGGTTTCTGATATCGGTGGTACAAATTATAATTTATAAATATATAGGGCCGGAGAACGAACAAAGGCTCATTTTTAATAAGCTTTTGTTGTGCACTACAAGGATTTAAAAAGAAACTAAAAGTTACCAAAAAAATAATAATACGTATCATAATTATATATCAAGGCTATAAATCGGGATTAATAGTGTAGATAAAAATGTTTCTTTCAGATATATTATAGAATATAGTCTACGACAATCAGAACCATTTATTTATTTTATAGGGTTGATCAGCAGGTTTTGAAACAGATTTTCCAAAGATATTAAAAGACAGCGTAAT
>CAJQOX010000288.1 GCA_905480075.1 uncultured Aureispira sp.
CCTTAGAGCCGCTAAGGAATTCGGTCCCGGTGATGTTCAGGTTCCGCTGCTGATCGAAAAATTCAAAACGATTGCCATGGCTTCTGTTGCTACTTCTGCTGGTGAAGCCTTCAAATTTGGTTACCTGCGTCCGGGCATCGATCAGATGAGTGTTAACGTAAACCGAACTATGGGTGAAGCCAAGAAAAAAGTGCTTGAATTAGCTCCGAATTATACACAGCCTGCTCCTCAGAATGAAATACAGGTAATGGGCCGTGGCGGATTAGGTGCACTCTATGTAGCTGCTGAAAGTCTCAGATTAGGTAAATTTGCGTCTGAACACGATATCAAAATCGCCAAAAAAGTAGCTTATGTACTCTGTGGAGGAGACCTCACAGGTTCTCAGAAAGTATCTGAACAGTATCTGTTGGATATAGAAAGAGAGTGTTTCTTAAGCCTTTGCGGTGAGCAGAAAACATTACAGAGAATACAGCATATGCTGGAGAAGAATAAACCTTTACGTAATTAATCTTAGTAGAAAGTAGAAAGTAGAAAGCTTGTATGCAAAATAATTATAAAAAATTAAAAATCTGGCAAGAGTCTATGAATTTAGCAGTATCAATATATAAAATAACTGCTGATATTTCTATTTCTGAAAAATACGGATTAATTAGTCAAATGAGAAAATGTGCTGTTTCCATCCCTTCAAATATTGCTGAAGGTGCCGGAAGAGGTACTGACCCTCAGTTTATTTACTTTTTAAATATCGCACAAGGTTCAGCATTTGAGTTAGAAACTCAATTGTTACTTGTAGAAAAAATGAATTTGATTTCTTCTGATATATTAAAAGAACCTCTGGAATCTTTACTATATATTCAAAAGATGAATTTCAAATTAATGAAATCTTTAAATAAAAATTAATGGAAATAGTTATTGGAAAGTCTTTCTACTTTCTACTTACTACTTTCTACTCAAAAAAAAGACTATGGAAGCATATATTGTTGCAGGTTACAGATCTGCTGTCGGAAGGGCCAAAAAAGGCGGATTCCGTTTCTTTCGCTCGGACGACCTTGCGGTAGAAGTTGTTAAACACCTGGCTGCACAGGTGGATTTTGACCCTCATACGGTCGATGATATGTTTGTGGGCTGTGCCAACCCGGAAGGGGAACAGGGGCTGCAGATTGGTCGTCAGGTTTCTTTGCGTGCCCTTGGTAAACCGGTTCCCGGCGTTACGGTGAACCGCTATTGCGCCTCAGGATTGGAAACTATTTCTATGGCAGTAGCAAAGATAAAAGCCGGAATGGGACATTGTTACGTGGCTGGTGGTACCGAGTCTATGAGTTTAATTCCTATGACAGGATACAAACTCTCTCCAAGTTATGATGTGGGATTGAACAATCCTGAATACATTGTCGGGATGGGACTGACGGCCGAGGCGGTTGCCAATAAATACGGTATTACCCGCGATGCACAGGATGAATTTGCTGTAAACTCACATATCAAGGCTGCTGCTGCTATTGACGGAGGTAAATTCAAGGATGAAATTGTTCCGGTCAATGTGAAAGAGGTAAAGGTTGTAGAAGGAAAACGTGTTGAAAAAGAATGGACCGTTGATACCGATGAAGGGGTACGCCGGGGTACTTCAAAAGAAGGATTGGGTAAATTGCGTGCTGTCTTTGCACAGGGTGGTTCTGTTACTGCCGGTAATTCTTCTCAGATGTCGGATGGTGCTGCCTTTGTTTTTGTTATGAGTGAGAAAATGGTTAAAGACCTGAATCTTACTCCTGTTGCCAGAATGGTTTCTTGTTCTGTAGCCGGGGTCGATCCTTTATACATGGGTATTGGTCCATGTGCTGCTATACCTAAGGCTTTACAATATGCCGGACTGAAACTTTCCGATATCGATCAGGTAGAGCTTAATGAGGCTTTTGCTGCACAGGCTTTGGCTGTTATTCAGGAAACCGGTCTGAATCCAGACATTGTAAATGTGAATGGTGGGGCTATTTCTCTTGGTCATCCTTTGGGTTGTACCGGTGCTAAATTGAGCATTCAGTTGTTCAACGAAATGCGCAGAAGGGGGCAGAAATACGGAATGGTTACTGCCTGTGTTGGTGGTGGTCAGGGTATTGCCGGAATTTACGAGTTGTTGAACTGATAAGTGATTCTTACTTATACTATTATAGCCACCTCATTTTTTGGGGTGGCTGTTTTTTTTCATCTTTTAAAATTTGAGGGCTATATTATTGATTCGTTTTTTAGAATTATTTCAAATCATTGGCCACTTAAAGCGGGTTTTATACATATATTTTATTTTTTTTACAAATTACATTTAATATTCAGCATAATTTTTGCCTTTATCTTTACAATAATTTAATATTATAATTGTGCTTATCTTGAAACTTTCATTTTAAGGTAACGTATCATTTTATTAGGTAATTATTTGTTATTATTATTTTTTACATTATATCTTCATCATAAGATAATATTAATTACATGAACTCAATTTTTACAGTGGCATCAAGTAAAGCATTATTTTTATTTCTTGTTTTTAACCTTTTTTTCTTTGAATTAACGGCCTGTGATAAAAATATTTTTGGAGCGGTTAGCTCTCCCAATAATTTGATTAATTCAGGGGAAATCGGTTGTGTCACCGGTAATTTTAGCGGGTCTATCACTGTAAATGCCGGAGGAGTGCTTCGTATTTGTGGTCAATATACCTTTTCAGGTGCTATTAATGTGGCCACTGGAGCGAAGGTTATCATTACCGAGGGTTCTTCTGTTGGTGTTGTCGGATCGTTGACATTTAACGATTTCGAGTCTTTGGAATATGAGGGAGACCCTGCCTGTAATGCAGAGATTTATGCCATTACTGCAAATAGTTGTTTTGTTACCTGGGGGGCTGTACCTGGTGTTTCCGGCGCTTTTTGTAAATCAAACAATATATATTTAAATGGTTTTATTTTTGCCTGGGGGGCAGGTTCTATTGGTTCAGCCAATAATGGCTTGGCTCCTTTTCTTTGTCCGGGAGGGGGGCATGGTGCTTGTGAGACTTCTTTGTTATTTAATGCTTTGGATTTTGATGCACAAAAAAGGGGGCAGACTGTTCTCCTTGAATGGTCAGCCACTACCGATATGGAGGATGATTTCTTTTCGATAGAACGTTCTTCAGCGGGTTTTGATTGGGAGGAAATTGCCAGGATGGATGTCATTCGCAATAAGCCCTCATCAGAACCTTACAGTTTTACTGATAAATGGCCCTTGCACTTTGGTACTTATTACAGGATCAGGCAAGAAAAAATGAATGGTCAGTCTTCTTATTCCAACACCGAATATATTTCTGGTTTTGCAAAAGAGTATAATTTTTCTATTTATCCTAACCCCTCTAACGGAAAGTTCAACCTTAATTTGGGGAAATCTCATAATTTTGACAATTTAAAAATTATGGATTCTATGGGCGCCGTTATCCAACAGACCGATATAAGTGATGGGCCCTTGAAAGAAATAGATATGACTAATTATGATAATGGTCTGTATTTTATTGAAATTTCAGGTAAAGATGCAGTAATTACTCGTCGAATTCAGATCAATAACTATTGAGAAAGTAATTGATATGCTTTCATTTTGAACCCTTGACATTCTGTTAATTTCCCCTGAAGCTATTAGCAATTTACTGTTTAATTTTTTCTTTGATTAATAAAAACATATCAATAAACCGATCTTTATTTTCAATCTTCCTTTATCTTTCAGACCAGATAAATTAATTTTTTTTACCATCTGATTTTGATGTTGAACACAGAAGATGTAGGAATTTTGGAAAAATAAGAAATCCTGCTGCATTTTAGTTTAAATTATCCTATATTTACTTTTTCATAATTTTATAGATTCTTTAGCTCATCAATCAATGAAAACCACTTTACTATACCTCTTTTTAGGACTTTCTATTTGCCTCAATGCACAAAGTTCTGCTGAGGATCTATTCGAATCGGGCAATACAAAAAAAGCGGATGGCGATTATAAAAATGCCATTTCCGACTACAACAAAGCTATTGAGCTCAACCCGAAATACAGCGATGCCTATATCAACCGGGGCGTGGCAAAAAATGCGCTTGGTCATTATGAAGATGCTATCTCTGATTATAATACAGCTATTGAATTAGATTCTAAAGACAGCAAGGCTTATTATAACCGGGGCAACGCAAAAAGTGATATGAAAGAATATCAGGAGGCTATTGTTGATTATTATAAAGCCATATTATTAGACCCTGAAGACACAAAGGCTTATTGTAATATGGGATTAATAAAATACACGCTCGGGGAGTATCAATTTGCCATTAAGGATTTTAGTTTAGCCATAGATATTGACCCTGAATGTACTATTGCTTTTTACAACAGGGGGCTCTCTTACTTCAAAGCTGGAGATACTAAATCGGCATGCCCGGATTTGCTTAAGGCTAAAGAACTGGGTTATGAAGATGCTGCAGATATAATAAAAAAATATTGTAAATGATCTGTTTTCTTCCAGTATTTATTTACTAAGATTATTTTTATAAAACGGACCTTAATTTTCGTATATTCATTTTCCTTTTATATCCTTGTATTTGATTTATCGGATGATTGAATTATTGTGATGAACATAGAAGATTTCAGAATGTATTGCCTTTCAAAAGCCGGCACAGAGGAATGCCTCCCTTTCGATAAAGATACCCTGGTATTTAAGGTCATGGGAAAAATGTTTGCCCTCACTTCATTGAGCAGAGAAAATTTTACCGTCAATCTGAAATGTGACCCCGACCGTTCTGTCGAACTCCGGGAAGCTTATCCCGAAATTATCCCGGGATTTCATATGAGCAAAAAACACTGGAATACAGTAGATTTCGAAGGTTCCCTCCGCATCAGTATGCTCAAAGAACTGATCGATCATTCCTACGACTGCGTAGTAAAGGGGCTGACCAAAAAACTAAAGGCAGCATTATTGATTTTGTCTGAACAGGAATAAAAAAGCTTCAGATTGGCGCTTACTCTGTTTTTTTAATTAATTTCATCCCTTTAATTTTTTCATCCGCCAATCTGCTTTCCGAAATGAGAAAAACATTGCTGTTCAACCGTTCTTCCTTCGAACATCTGCTGACAATGCAGGATTATATCGATGCTGTGGAAAATGCACATCGCCTGCATGCCCAAAACAAAATTATTTCCACCAACCTCATCCACGCAGATGCACCGGAAGGGGAGTACCACATCAAAACCGGCGGGCTACTGGGCGACAATGCCTATTACGGTCTCAAGGCGAACGGTGGATTTTTCGGCAACAGCCAAAAACACCAATTACCTAATATTCTGGGCATCATCTATCTTTCCGATGCCCAAAATGCCTATCCGCTGGCTGTTTTTGCTTCCTCGCTGATCTCCAAAATGCGTACCGCTGCTGCCACTGCCGTAGCAGCAAAATACCTGCTTCCCAAAGAGGACCTGCACCTCGGTGTCATTGGCTATGGCAATCAGGCAGAGGCACAGATAGAGGCGCTCAAATGTGTGGCAACAATTCAAAGCATTACCGTCTCCGGTCGAAATCAGGACAAGATTAAGGAATTTGTCTCCCGAATGTCGGCTATCCACGCTGTTCCCGTTAAGGCAGACAACATAGAAAACACCTGCCGCAGGTGCAATGTGCTGATCACAACCACACCTGCTACTTCCTACTTTGTACAGCAGGAATGGGTTCAAAAAGGATGTTTCATTGCCGCAGTAGGCGCCGATTCTCCGGGAAAACAGGAAATCGATCCGCAGCTGATGAAAAGAGCCAAAATTGTTGGCGACATCAAATCACAGATCATAAAGGTAGGGGAGTCGCAACATGCTATCAAACAGAATCTCATCAGCGAATCGGACGTCTATTGCGAACTCGGTCAGTTGATCACCGCACAGCTGCCCGGCAGAACGCATGCAGACGAAATCTTTGTATACGACTCCACAGGAACGGCTATTCAGGATGTTGCGGCCGCTGCCTGTATCTACGAAAAGCTTAAGGATAATCCTTCAGTTCAGTCTATTGATTTTTTTAGTTAGAGGTTTTTTATTTTTTAAAACCCTTTTTTTAATTTATCATCCGAAATTTTTTTGTCTTTTTTTGACCTGAAAGTCACTGCCAAAAGGTTGAAAACAGCTCTGCTTTTATCCTTTTTTTATAAAGTGATTTTATGAATAAATATTATTTAAAAACTTTAATTTGTGTGATTCTTGTGCAGGTTTTCTACAGAATCCCGTTTACCATTGGATTGCTTTTTGGCATTTTGACAACTTTTTTCTCTTGTAACGTTCATGACAATGCCACTATTACAAATTCTGAAAATAATCAAAGAACGTTTGGTATTATTGTAAAGGATATTGACCCTGAAGCAACTATGATTTATCATGACAAAAAAGATAATTACTGGTTTGGGAGCAAAGAAACAGGAGTTTATAAGTATAACGGACAATCTCTACTGTTTTATAATTTAAATGATGGTTTATGTAGTTATTCGATATTAAGTGTTCAGGAAGACCTTTCCGGAAACCTTTATTTCGATACGCCTGAAGGTGTTTGCAAGTATGATGGACAAAAATTCAGCACCTTGGCTGTTGTGCAAAACAAAGTATCAAAGAATGAGTGGAAATCAGCACCGCAAGACTTGTGGTTCAGAATGGGATGGGATAAGAATGGACCCTACCGTTTTGACGGAAAAAATCTATTTTATTTAGAATTTCCAAAAAACAAAATGGAAGATGAATTCTATGCCAGATACCCCAATGCTTCTTACAATCCTTATGGGATTTACTCAATTTATAAAGACAGTAAAGGCAATATTTGGTTTGGCACCTCTAACCTGGGTATTTATTTGTTTGATGGAAAAGAAATCAGTTGGATGTATGAAAATCAATGGACAGAAACACCCGAAGGTGGCGATTTTGGTATTCGCTCTATAGCGGAAGATCGGGATGGAAACTATTGGATATGTAATGCGATTAATAGATACACACTGTTGCCGAATGACATTGAGGGTGGCCGACTCAAATCAATAAACTTTAAACGTCAGATTGGAATAGATAATAAAGAGAAAGAAGATTTTTATTTCATGTCAATGATATCTTCAAATAATGGTGATTTATTGATGATAACTTACGAAAATGGAGTATGGCGAAATAATGGGAAAGAATTGATTAAGTTCTTTATCAAAGATGGAGAAAGTGACATTTCGCCTACATCTGTCTATAAAGACAATCAAGGAAAACTTTGGTTAGGGACAGATAAAGATGGGATATATAAATACAACGGAAATACATTTGATAAATTTAAAATAAAATAGCAGCCTTTAATTACTATGTCTTAATTCCGACTGTAAGTCTAGGTATTAAGATACGCTTGTTCAATTACAATATACCCTCCCTTTTTTATTATAAAAGGGTGTTTTTATATATTTTAGACTTATCTTAAATTTTCAATACGATAATTATATGAAAATCTCCAAATCCATATACTTTTTCATCTTCCTGTGTATTTTGCTATTGACTCAATCCAATCTTTGGATCAACTATGACAGCAGTCCGGCACTCTTCGGATTGCCTGCATGGCTGGGCTATTTCATCCTCTTTCATCTGCTTTTTGTCATCGCGCTCTTCTTCTTTGTCAAACGATCTTCAGAATGATTTACGCGATACTCATTGCTTATATCGGTTTTACCTTCTGGGGCTCCCTTATTGGAGTCAACAAGAAAGAGGCTACACCGGAGTCTTATTTTTTGGCCAACAGAAACCTCAAAACACTTACCTTATTTTTTACCATTCTTGCCACCAACTTCAGCGCCTTCTACTTCATAGGTTTTGCCGGAGAGGGCTACAGAGTCGGCTATTCCCACTATATTATGATGGCTACCGGTACCGGCCTGGCAGGGCTTTCCATCTATCTGATAGGGACCAAAACCTGGAAGCTGGGCAAAAAGCACGGCTTCATCACACCGGCAGAAATGATGTATCATCAGACCGGTTCCAAGGCTATTCGCTATCTCTTTGCTGCCGTTATGATCGTTTATACCTTGCCCTATCTGTCTTTGCAGATAATAGGAGGGGGCTATATACTCGAAAACCTGACGGGTGGTGAGATACCCTATGCCCTGGCAACTTTACTCTTGACCATTTTTACCATTGCCTATGTGGTGGTGGGCGGCATGCAGTCGGTGGCCAAAACAGATGTGAAGCAGGGAATTCTGATGATCGTCTTTATGTTCTCGGCAGTGGTGGCTATCTGCTATCAGTTGGGTGGTTCCGAATTGGCACATCAGCAGGTCTATGAGATAAAACCCGATTTGTTCAGCATGGAGGGAGAAGGGAATCGCTATACGCCTCAACGATGGTTCAGCTTTACTGTTTTCTGGTTTTTCTGTATTCCCATGTTTCCGCAGTTGTTCATGCGCTTTTTTATTGCCAAAGACATCAGCCACCTCAAAAAAACAGTGGTACTTTATGCTTTCATTCCCATCATTATAGCCATCTTTCCGGTTATCATAGGCGTTTTAGGGCACCTCAGTTTTCCGGATCTCATTGGCAAAGAAGCCGATCAGATACTACCTATGATGTTGGTAGAACATACCGCACCCTGGTTTTCGGCCCTTGTTATGATAGGCGCAATTGCTGCCTTTATGTCTACCCTCGATTCGCAGCTGTTGGCCCTCAGCACAATGACCTGCCGGGATGTTTATTTGCCTCTGACAGGAAAGAAGGTTACTTTCAAAAAAGAAGTCCTTATCGGCAGAATCCTTGTGGCAGTTTTTGCCCTCATTGGCTATCTTATATCGCTGAATCCCTTCGGTACTATTTTCGACATTGGAAAACTGGCCTTTGCCGGCTATGCTGTTCTCTTTCCGGTTACTTTTGTGTACCTCCGCATGAAGGGGACTCACCCGGCTTTTGGTATAGCTTCCATTGTGGCAGGGCAGGGGCTGTTGATCGCTTTTTACTATAAATGGATTCCCACTGACTTTTTGATGGGTTTCGAGCCCTTTATTTTTGTTATTTCTGTTTGTTTTCTGATTGTTTTGCTTGGGAAGATGTTTCGGAGGGTTTAAAGTCCCCGAAAATCGACACTTTCCAAAAGGTTGGTTCAAGTCTTTAGCGTGAGAAAATCGAACTGGGTAGGCTTGATGCAGTGCATCAAGGGAGTAGGCCGCGGTGACTTGGACCTTAAAAAACAGACACCTTCGAAAAGTCCGACATAAACCAAACAAAAATCAAAACTTTTTCTCTCAATCTTTATTTTACTTCTATATTGTGATAAGCCCACGGGCATAAAATAAATTATTGAAAATATAAATCATGCATCAGGTATTAACCTATCTCATAGCCTTGGTTTGGCTGATAAACGGACTTTTTTGTAAGGTCTTGAATTTGCTGCCCAGACACGAACAAATTGTAGCCAATATACTGGGAGATGATTATTCCAGGATTTTAACTGTCTTGATCGGTTTGGCAGAGATTGTGATGGCAATTTGGGTGCTTTCGGGCTTCAAATCCAGAATAAATGCACTTCTTCAGATTATGATTGTGTTAACCATGAATGTTCTTGAGTTTATTTTTGTACCTGATCTTTTGCTTTGGGGAAGAATGAATGCCCTTTTTGCTTTAGCTTTTGCTGCAGTTGTTTATTTGAATGAATTTGTACTTAAAAAACCATTGAATTCCCGACAATGAAATTTTTGAAAAATCATCCCTTTGCTGTTGAAGCATTTTTTGAAAGTTCCCTGGTCCTGACGTTTGCGGTACCTAAGGAACAACTGCAGGATTTTATTCCGGAATGTCTCGTTTTGGATACCTTTGAGGATAAATGGGCCTTTATCGCCGTTGCCATGGTACAGACCACCGGTTTAAGACCCAAAGGTTTTCCCAAATTTCTGGGCAACAATTTTTTTCTTATCGGCTACCGCATTTTTGTCCGCTATACCAATAATGCCGGTAAAAGACTCAGAGGCCTGTACATCCTCAAATCGGAAACCAATAAATGGAAAATGCAATTGCTTGGCAATATTTTTACCAGATATAAATACACTACAACAGATATTAATCAAAGCACAGAAGGGAATCTTCAAGCAATTTCATCAAAAAAATCTAATTTCAACATCGTCACCGAACAGACTGCAAGTCCCGTTCAAATACCGGAGGGTTCCCCCTTTACAGGTTGGAAGGATGCCCGTAAATTTGCCGGACCTCTGCCGCATACTTTTAGTTATAATAAAGAAAATGGAAAAGTTTTAATTATTCTGGGTCTGCGTCAGAACTGGAAACCTGAACCTGTAAAAGTGAAAAGCTATGAATTCGAATTCCTCGACAAGCTGAATCTTCAGAATGTTGTCCTGGCCAATGCTTTCGAAATAAAAAACATTCCCTATTCCTGGCAAAAAGGAAAAATTGAACAATGGAAATAGCAAGAAAACCCTTTCAGGGAGTATTAAATATCATTTGGTTCAACTGGCACTTTTATTTAATTGCCGGTTTTTTGCTCCTGGTATTATTCTTTATCCATGATTTGTTACCGCAAACCATTCAATGCTTAATTTTTATTTTTTCAATTGCAACATCTTATACCATAATCATTTCATTGCTGATCTCTTGCTACGTCTATGATTTTTCGGGACTTTATCATCTTGGGTGGCTTGAAAATCATGACAATAAGAAAATTCTTAATATCAATGCAGGTTTTGACGAAACAAGTACAATTATCCGGTGTAAATACAAAAATTCAAGCCTGAGCATTTGTGATTTTTACGATCCGCAGAAACATACCGAAGTATCCATAAAACGAGCCAGAAAAGCCTACCCTCCGCAGCCGGATACAATTTCTGTAGAAACCAAGCTGCTGCCATTCAATGATCATACCTTTGATACAACACTCGCGATCCTTTCGGCACATGAAATCAGAGAGGAAGAGGAAAGAATACAGTTTTTTAAAGAGCTCAATCGCATTACAACAAAAAACGGTCAAATTATAGTAACAGAGCATCTCAGAGATTGGAAAAACTTTTTGGCTTACAACATTGGCTTTTTGCATTTTTATTCTAAAGCAACCTGGATGAAAACCTTTGAGAAGGCCAATCTGACTATAAAAAAAGAACTTGGAGTAACACCGTTTATAAGAACCTTTATACTTGAAAAAAATGGAAATACAAATTAAAGTTATTGGAATTTTACTGATGGTTTTAGCCTTGGTACATGTAGTTTTTCCAAAGTATTTTAATTGGAAAGAAGAGTTGAGGTCACTGAATCTGGTCAACAGAGAAATAATGTATGTTCACACCTTTTTTATTGCACTCGTCGTATTTTTGATGGGCATCCTTTGTTTTATCTCTTCCAACGAACTCGTATCTACAAATTTTGGTAAAACGATATCTTTGGGTTTGGCCATCTTTTGGACATTCCGGTTAATTTTCCAGTTTTTTGTTTACTCCTCCGAGTTGTGGAAGGGGAAATTATTTGAGACAATTGTGCATATAGTATTCAGTCTGTTATGGATCTATCTGAGCCTTATATTCTGGATGATTTATTTGAATTAGCAGGAAGAAGATGTTTCTGAGAATTTAAAGTCCCGAAAAACCGCCACTTTCCAAAAGTCCCGAAAAAGCGATTGTTTCCAATTTGAAATAAAAATTCGTTTGAATTCCCAAAATGAAACAGCACCAAAAATGAAATTTATTTTCAAAATGAAACTTTATGGATTCTAATTTGAATCACATTGTGCTAATAAAAATGTATAATACGTTGAAAAATAATACTAAATGATTCTTGGCACATTTTTGACACTATACCAGATAACAATATGAATAACATTAACCCCCTGAATTTTTAAAATAACTATCATGAAAACTTTAATCTTTACCCTCCTTACTTTTTTCGCCC
>CAJQOX010000289.1 GCA_905480075.1 uncultured Aureispira sp.
GGATTGAGCCGTAAGGTCTGGCAGAAGATTATTATACTGGCCGAGGTGGACGACAGTCCGAGGTTAGAGATTGAAAATTAAACAAAAAATGTTTTACTACTATTAATGAAAAAAATACTGCTTATTGGTCTTCTGTTTCTATCACAAAACAGCTTCTCACAAGACAGCATCAGCACCACAGCATGGCAAAAACTAATTCCTTCCGAAAATCTTCCAAAAGAATTTAAAATACGCCACAGCAATAACAACCTTGACATAATGAAGTATAAGAGCCGTTATTATGTAGGTTTTCGAACGGCCCCCACACATTTTGCCTCCAAAAAGACGATGACCTATGTGATGAGTTCAGAGGACTTTAATGACTGGCGCTATGAATGTGAATTTTATGTAGGTGCCGACATGCGGGAACCGAGGTTTGTGGTGTATAAGGACAGTCTCTACTTCTATTTTTTTGAGGGCGGCAAGGACATGCTTAAATTTCAGCCCCGGCACATATGGATGAGTTCTACTGCCGGAGACGGAAAGTGGACTGATAAACAAAATACGGGAATGGATGGCTATGTACCCTGGCGCTTCAAGACACATCAGGGAAAAATATACCTTTCTGCCTATTATGGAGTAGAACTCTACAAAAACAAACACAAAGCAGAACTGAGGCTGATGACAAGTACCGACGGCCTGCATTTTGAGCCAATCAGCGAGACCCCGCAAATAACTACAAAGGGAGCCGAGGAAGGAGAATTTGAATTTGACAAAGAAGGCAATCTATGGGCTACAATAAGATTGGAAGGTTCAGGTTCCTATGTGGTTTTTGCCTCAAAGGACAGTCTTCATGTGTGGCAGCATTGGTTTTCCAAACACAAATACGACAGCGCCCTCATGTTTGAACATAAAGACGAGATGTATGTAGTGGCAAGGCGACATATCAAAGGTGCTGCCACAAAAGTAGAAGTTCCCACGGCAACACAGCGCAGGAACAATCTGCTCAAATATTCCTTTTCCAGAAAATATACCGCTCTGTATAAATTAGACAAGGAAAAACATTGCCTGAATCATCTGATGGATTTCCCGAGTACCGGCGACAATGCCTTCCCCGGAATAGCTAAGATAGATGAGAACAGCTATTATCTGCTGAACTATTCGAGTGACATACACAAAAGGGAGAAAAACTGGGTAACCGGGCAGTTTGGCAAGACTTATATCTATTGGACGGTGCTGCGTTTTTTATAAAACACATTCCTACTGTTTATTTTAAGTGATATAAAAGCAAAAACAAAAGACATTTAGAAAATGAAATCCAACGAGTTACGACATCATTAATTTGATGTTATTACCATTATCACCTGAAATATTAAACTGGGCTTCCCGTTCATTAATCAATGGATTTTATTAAAACAAAAAAAGCAGAATAGAAATCACTTTCCATTCTGCTGTAAATCATCTAAGTTCAAGTCTCAAAAAAACTTAAATTAATCAATGTTGAATAATTAGTTTTTTGGTAAAAGACTGTTGATCGGTATCAATGACCAGATAATAAACTCCTGAAGTAAATGATGAAACATTCAGGTTCATTTTCTGACTGTCCGTATCTGCTTTTCTGAATAAAACTTTCTGACCAAATCCATTAACCAAAGTAATTGAAACCTCATCGATTATTTCAGAGTCCGTATCCAGGCGAAAAGAAATTATGTCATTAGCCGGATTAGGAAATACACTGAATGAAGCAATATTTTCCAGCTGAGTATTATTGATTACTATCACATTTGAAAACTCTCCCACACCTTCTGTGTCAAAATAGTTCAATCGATAATAAGTTGATGTATAGGGGTCTGTATCTTCAAAAGAATAATCCTGAGCAGCATTACTATCTCCCTGCGCATCTACTTTACCTGCATCGATCCAGTTGATACCGTCTTTACTCTTTTGAACAACATAATATTCATTATCAATTTCCATAGCGGTTTGCCAATACAATAAATTAGAGTTGTCTTGTGCCTGACCATCAAAAACTGTTAATTCAATTGGAAGAGCGATACACAGGCCAAAATTTGACCCGGAATTAACTACCCAATTGGAAGTAGCACCCGTCAGAGCAAAAGGTCCGGTCAGAATACCATTTTTGGCAGCTGAGTTAGTCTGACGGTCTAATAAGGTTGTTTCGCTAGTATTATTTGCAGCAGCAATTCCCTGATTGAAGTCATAGTAAGCTAATAATCCTGTTTCATTACCATTTAATTCACAATCTTTTTTCCCTTGAATATCAGACGAGTTACGGGCATAATCCCAAATACGGACCTCATCAATAGTACCTCTGTAAATTTGCGATGTCAGTCCTCTGTTTTTTCCTATCTGAAGTCCACCTTGTGCAGGTTCCGGATTTTGAGTTTGAGAAGCTTCCAGAATACCATTCAAATACAGCTTGATATCTGTCCCGTCATAAGTAATAGCAGCATGATACCAATTACCTACAACCAAGGTAGTTGTTCCAGAAATAAAAGTTCCATTTCCATACCCACATGCACTAAGTAAACGATTATTATATGTTGCTAAATAGAATCGCCCCATTCCGGGAG
>CAJQOX010000290.1 GCA_905480075.1 uncultured Aureispira sp.
AATGAAATTGTTGCAGATATATACTCCCTGAACATATTCATATCCAAATAAGGCATTTGCAAGAGGAGACCATTTCTCAGCCAATTCTTTCTGCTCAATTGGAAAGTCTGCCATTTTTCGTGCGTAAAGCATCTGATTTGTTACAAACTTTAATGTTTCAGGGTTAGGTGTTTGTTCTGTATAAAGCATCACAGGTGCTTTTTTTGTTTTTTTATCTTCCATTTTTATCTTCTCTTTGAGAATTTTTAAATCATTGTACTAAAAAACTCTTTTTTCAGGAATTGTCCTTTAGTGACTTTTAAAAAATTTATTTATTAGGTAACCAAATTTATCTTTAACTTCAGTTCTTTTTGATTAGCTTATACAAAAATAACAAAAAAATACCTTTCCGGTTGTTGAAAATCTAATTTTAGTATTTCATTTTTTATTATTGTTGTAAACAAATTTTCTGATCCTGTGCATAAGTTTAATTATTATACGGTTTTTATAGCTTCAGGTTACATGTTTTTTATACTTATGAATTTCTCCCTTGATTAAATAATTATTTGTAATTCATTGGTAATGAACGAAATGATTGTTTGGTTTTCTTTGCGGATTTTAAAAAATGAAAAAAGGATGAATCATTATATTTTAATCACCTGAATTAATTTACTTTATAATAAGAAATCACTATTTTTGTCTATGATGCCGTTTCAAAATAAGATTTTTTAAGTTTTACCAATACTATAACAATGCAATTTTCTATTTCATCAGCAGACCTGAAGGAACAACTACAGATTATCAGTGGTGCAATCAGTTCCAATCCGATATTACCTATTCTCGAAGATTTTCTATTTAGAATAGAAGGGGATAAGCTTACTATTTCGGCAACCGATAACCAAACATTTATGACTGCTTCCCTTAGTGTTGAGGCAGATGAAGATGGTTCAGTTGCTATTCCCGCCAAAATACTTCTTGATACATTGAGGCAATTGCCAACACAACCTCTTAAATTTGTTGTCGACCTTGACTCTTTTGCTGTAAAGATAACCTCACAGTTTGGACAGTATACACTCGCAGGGGAGGACGGAAACGACTTTCCAAGACTTCCTGCTCCCGATAATGTTGATAATATTGATATCCCCGCTTCTGTTATGCTCGAAGGAATCAATAAAACGATCTTTGCTGTCAGTCAGAATGATTCACAGGTTGCTATGACAGGGGTCTTTGTTCAGATCAATAACGAAGGTTTGGTTTTTGTCGCTACAGATGCCCACAAATTAGTCAAATATGTGTTCTCTGATGTGGAAACTAATCTTGACGGGGCTTTCATTTTACCAAAAAAACCACTGAATCTGCTCAAAAATGCTTTGGTGAACAGCAATCAGAACGTAGGGCTTGCCTATAATGATACGAATGCAATTTTTACTTTTGGTAACCAAATGTTGGCTTGCCGTCTGATAGATGAAAATTATCCCAATTACAGCGCGGTTATACCTACTGATAATCCGAACACCATGAGCATTACAAGGTCCGATTTTTTGAACTCCCTAAAACGGATTGCTAATTATGCAAATAAAACTACCAATCAGGTTAAATTGGATATTACGGATAACAGCCTGACGATCGAAGCGGAAGATCTTGATTTTTCCAACAGGGCTACAGAACAATTACCTTGTTTTTATGATGGCGATGCTATGACTATTGGCTTTAATGCTAAATTTCTTATTGAAATGCTTAATACAATTGGTGGGGATACTATTCGTATTGAACTTTCGAGCCCCAATAGAGCAGGTATCTTAAGAACTGAAGAACAAGTTCCTGCGGAGGATTTGCTGATGTTGGTTATGCCGGTTATGCTGAATGTTTAATTTTTTTTCGAAATATATTTTTCAATAAGACTATTCTCTGTGGGATAGTCTTTTTGCTTTTATCCTTCCCGCAGGAATAAATTTTATTTTGCCTCCGCGATTTCTGCCTGCACTAAAGAGATTCTTAACAGTTGCCCTGGGGTTTAATAGTTTATTTATCAATGTATCAGAGATAACTAAGCTTGAATTCATGAAAAATCATACATGTTTCTGAAAAAATTATTAATTTAAAGCTTAAACAACTGCTTTTGCTAAATCGGTCTCGTTTTTGAAATTGTTATTGATGTTCTATCTTTAAAACATGCTTCTATGAAATATATTTTTTTAATTCTGTCTATCTCTTTTTGTTTTTCTGCAATTGCTCAGAATGCTAATGAACATTATAAAAAAGGTAATGATTTATTAAAGCAGAAAAATTATTCAGAAGCTGTCCTGTGTTATGATGCTGCAATTAATCTTGATTCTTCTTTTTTATTTGCCTATAATAATAAAGGGCGTGCCTTACATGAAATGGGTAAGTTCGCTGATGCTGTAGCTTGCTTTGACAGAGTGGTGGAGTTTAGTCCGAATGATGCCAATGCTTTTTATTACAGAGCAAAATCAAGGTACTCCATGAATTACTTCGAAAATTCTATCCTCGATTTTACTTCCGCTATTGAAATTAATGATAAACACCTCGATGCTTGCTTTCTCAGAGCCCTTGCTTATCAGAAAGTAAACAGAAATAAAGAGGCTATATTGGATTTTAACAGAGTGATTGAGTTAAGAGAGTTGAATGAAGAATCAACTGCTAAATATCAAAATATTTTTACGCTTTCAGGCTTTTCTAAAAGACTTGTCGGAAAATTTGATGAAGCCTTGAAAGACCTCGATAAGGCTATTCTTGTCAACCCACAAGATGCTGAGGCCTTTTATCACAGAGGGGTTGTCAAAACAGGAACAAAAGAAACTGAAAGTGGAATCCTTGATTTGACTAAGGCTATTCAACTCAACCCTGATTATATTAATGCTTACTATCAAAGAGGACTGGCTTTCAGATCTCAAAAAAAAATGAAAGAGGCTATTAAGGATTTTTCTAAAGTTATTGGCCTAGATGGAAATGCGAATATGGCTTATGTGTCAAGAGGATATACTTATTCAGACATCAATAAACATAAGGATGCCTATAAAGATTATTCTAAGGCAATTGAAATTAACCCGCAGGATGCCGCTACTTTTATCCGAAGAGGATATGCAGCTACCGAGCTTAAATTATACGATGAGGCTATAAAGGACTTTAGTAGTGCTATTGAACTCAATACCCCCTTTACAGGCTATGCTTACAACAACAGGGGGAATGTGAAACGTATCATGAAAGACTATGCAGGGGCTTTGGAAGATGTAAACATGGCTGTTGAAATGGATTCTCTCAATTCATTTGCTTTTAGTAACAGGGGCTTGATTATGCTTGAAAAAGGTGAGCACGAAAAATCAATTGCAGACTTGAACAGAGCCGTTGAACTTAATAATCAGGTCGCAGAGTTTTATTATAACAGGGCTAAATATTTTTCAGAAAAAAAGGTTTACGATAAAGCTATTTCTGACTATAGCAAGGCCCGGGAACTTGTTCCTGAGTACAAAGCAAAAGATATTTCAAGACTTATTAAAGCGGCTAAAAAGGCTTTTTTGTCTGAATAAGAAAAATGTTTTTATTATAATAAAAAAATATATATAGCCGTGTTTGTAACTTATCTTCTGATTCTTTTGGTAATCAGAATGTTAAGGTTTAGATTTGCTTCGCTATAAACGGCAGATACTTCATGTTAAGAATCTGAATTGAAAAAAGTAATTTAAATGTTTTACTTTTTTTTGTCTTAGATACTTTCCTGCTTATTATTACGTTTGTACCTTATGCGAAGATTTTCAATTGATTACCCTTTGTTCTCTTCCATTTGTTTTTTATTTATTTACCCTGCATATTTTATAGCCCTGAACACCATAACATCATTTCTTTATTATGAAGCTATCCTTTAATTTTATTGGCTTGCTTGTTAAGTTCGGGGTTTAATAGTGCTCAAAATAAAAACCAATGGCACGATTAGCCGATTCAAAGCTGATTAAAACTCCTGTAATACGTGACTCAAGAGGTAATCTTAGTTCTGTAGAATCCAATCAAAATATTCCTTTTGATATAAAAAGAGTTTTTTACTTATATGATATCCCGGGAGGTGCTCTTAGGGAAGGTCATGCGCACCATAAACTAAATCAGGTTATTTTTGCGATTTCAGGATCCTTCGATGTGGTCCTCGATGATGGTTTTCACAGTCAGAAAGTACACCTGAATCGGCCCTATAATGGCTTGTTTGTCCCTGATTTACTTTGGAGAGAATTAGAGAATTTTTCTTCCGGAGCAACCTGTCTTGTCCTGGCTTCCGAACATTATGATGCGGCAGATTATATACGTAGTTATGACGAATATGTTAACATCGTGAACCCTCCTAAAACTAAAATTACTAAATAAGTTGGAGCCTAAATTAAAACTTGATGTAGCAGGTTGACAGAAAGTGTCAATCAACAGGTCCTTAAAATGTTCATTAGTGACAGAACCCTATTGTCTTCTTTTTTAATAAGTGGTTCATCTGAATAGAAGCGTCAAGAAATAATATCCTGGGGTTTCCATTTCGTTCTATGTGATAAGAGGTTTCATCAAACAAATGCATCATTTTTCCTATTTGTTCTACTCCTATAACCTTTAGCATGTTAGTTGCTGTTGATAATTCCGTTTTCTGAAAGCGAATTCTTATCTGATCTCTGCCTTGTTGAAGACTCAAAAATTCTTTCAGGAAATACAGGCCATATTGCAAGAAATACACCTGGTCTTTTCTGCCGGTTTTGTTGAAAAAATCTTTTTCCTTGTGTTTGCCACTTACAATTCCTTCAACCCAATGAACCATATCCTTTGGTTTACCCAAATAACATACTCTTAGCCAATCAATAAAAATTAATGCATTATTGTCTGTCGTTTCTTTTATTTGTGATATTGCTTTGTTGTAATTCCCTTCAGACAGATAGGCAAGAGAATTAGCACTATCAGAATCAAGTTTATGTTTCTCTATGAGAATAGATGCTATCTCTTCGTCTTTTAACCTGGGTATACTTACCAATTGACAGCGGGAAAGAATAGTATTCAATATCTTGTCTGGGTTCTCTGAAACCAATAAAAAGACCGTGTTCGGCCGGGGTTCTTCAATCAGTTTTAATAAACGGTTGCCTTCCTTTCCAAGGTATTCCGGTAGCCACAAAATCATGATTCGGTACCTGCCTTCCATGGCTTTATAACTTAGACGCTGAACAATGGAGAGACATTCGCTTACCGTTATGTTTCCCTGTTTGTTGTCTGCCTCCAATTTCTGAAGCCATTGATTGATATTCATGTAAGGATTTTCAAGAAGTGTTTCCCGCCATTCCTTGATGAAGTCGGTGCTGATCTTTTTTGGACCTACTGTAGGGTAAGAAAAATGAATGTCAGGATGTACCAGCTTTTGAGTTTTGCGGCAGGAGTTGCATTGGCCACAAGAATCCTCTGCTTGCTGATCTTCACACAACAAAAACTGAGCATAAGCCATTGCAAGAGCTAAAGATCCGTTGCCTTCTTTTCCAAGGAAAATCTGTGCATGTGCGGTGCGTCCTGCCTTATAACTGTCTGTTAACTGTGATTTTATTTTTAGATGCCCGGCAACTTCTTTGAATAACATGTAGGTGTTCTTTTTTGATGATTTAAAGCGATATGCCCGCGGCACTTAATATCTGTTCGTCTGCCGGTTCTGTCTGAGGTGAAAAGATATGTGTCAGTTCCCCCTGTTCGTTAAACAGGTATTTCTGGAAATTCCAGCTGACTTCAGAATCTTCCAAGCCATTTAAATCTTTCTTAGTAACAAATTTATACAATTCAGCAATGTCATCCCCTTTTACTGAAATTTTTGTTGTCAATGGAAAACTTACATTGTATTTCAGCGAACAAAATTTTTCTATTTCCTGATCTGTACCAGGTTCCTGTCCCCCAAAATTATTGGCAGGACAGCCAATAATAACCAATTGATCTTTAAATTCATTATAGATTTCCTGCAATTGTAAATATTGTGGAGTTAATCCGCATTCTGATGCCACATTTACCAGTAAAATTTTTTTGCCGGAATAGTCCGAAAAATCAATAATGCTTCCGTTTAAATTTTTAATTTTAAATCTGTGAATTGTTTTTTTTGTTTCCATGTTTATTGAACTATAAATTCAAATGTTTGTTATATTTTTGTTCCGTCTACAAGATAAGACATTGAGGTAGAATCTTTGAATTTTTTTAAGGAAACAATCTTTATTTTTTAACCAGGGTATTAATTTATTATTAAGATATGTATATTTCTGTATTTCGTAAGGCACATTTTAATGCGGCACATCGTTTGCATAACAAGAATTGGTCGGAAGAAAAGAATAAAGAAGTTTTCGGGCTTTGTAATAATCCGCTTTATCACGGGCACAACTATGAACTTGAGGTGAAGCTGAGTGGTCAGGTAGATGAGGAAACCGGGTACCTGATTGACCTTAAAGTTCTGTCAGATATTATACGCGAAAATGTAGAATTGAAATTTGATCATAAAAATCTGAATCTTGAATTAAAGGAATTTGAAAATTTAAATCCTACTGTTGAAAATATTGCCTTTGTTATCTGGGGTATTCTCAGAGCAAAATTAGGGGCTGAATATGATTTAATGGTCAGATTATATGAAACTCCCAGAAATTATGTGGAGTACGATGGAAGATAGTAGCAATATTCGTTTTAATTTAGTATATTTATTCTTGTTAATCATTTCTTTAGCCCCTTCCTTGCAGAATCTTTTGTGTTCGGAGAAAATTGAATTTGACTTCCCGATGTGCTCCGGATTTTATTTGATGAAAAAATAACAGATTATTCTTTGATGAAAAATGTTTTCAGGTTTTTTGCATTTCTTTTGTTCCTGCTTTCAGGTGGGACGGTAATGCTTGTCGCACAACCTGCTTTTACACTAAATGGTTCTGCTATTGTTTTGTCTGAAAACTGCTACAGATTAACTTCTCAGGGGGCTTCAAATGACGTGGGAAGCCTTTGGTGTGAGTTTCCTATCGAATTGAATAATGCGGTCGACCTCCGTTTTGCTGTTAACCTCGGCTGTTCCAAATATGCAGGCGAAGGGCTCGCTTTTGTGATGCATGCCGATTCTTCAGGCTTTGATGCCTTGGGCTGTCAAGGGGCTGCCATGGGCTTTGGAAGCGGTAGGTCTTGCGATGCTATTAAGCCTTCTCTTGCGCTAGAAATTGATACGAGGTTCAATCGAAGTCATAAAGATTTATATCAGCCGCATCTTACTTTGGTCAAAGACGGGAATTTGGCAAAACCAATTATTGACCCTGTTCGTGCTAAAACTTTTGGTGACGATGTCAGAGATTGTGAATTCCATAATGTCAGAATTACCTGGATGCCTTCTTTAAAGGAGCTTTGTGTTTACTTTGACGGTGAATTAAGGATTACATATAATAAAGATATTCTTAGTCAATTTTTCGGTGGGGCCTCTGAGATTTATTTTGGCTTTACAGGAAGTACAGGGGCACGGGCTAATATGCAAATGGTCTGTGTGCAATCGCTGAAAATGGAAGTAGATGCAGAATTTGAACGGAATAGAAATTTTGAGGATGGTGTTGGTATTTATCCTAATCCTCTGAATGAAAAACTGACTATTGATGTCAAGCTTGCTGTTGAAGAGAATGTGCAGTTGCAACTTTTTGACAGTACCGGTAAACTGATTTTTGAAATCCCTGCACATCCTACACAGGATCAGAAATATTATTTTAATATGCCGGGCTTACCTTCGGGGGTTTATTACGTTACTGTAACAAACGGTACGACAAGAGTCTCCAAAAAAGTGGTTCATATCTCTACAATCAGAGCCTGATTATTTCTCTTGTCGCTGTTTTATATCTTTTCAATGTGAACTCTTTCACTCTTTCTCTTTCTTATTGCTATATTTGATTTATAGTAACCGTTTCTCTTTTTTAAGATAAATTATTAACAATCTGTATTTGCTTATGGCTTTAATAAAATCCCTGCCAGGTAAAATCCCTCAATTTGGTGATGATTGCTTTTTGGCAGAAAATGCAACCATTATCGGTGATGTGATAATGGGCAATGATTGCAGTGTTTGGTTTCAGGCGGTCATCCGGGGCGATGTCAATACTATTCGTATTGGTAATAAAGTAAATGTGCAGGATGCGGTGATTATTCATTGCAGTTATCAGCGGGCCGCTACATCTATTGGCAATAATGTATCAATTGGTCACCGGGCGGTTGTTCATGGTTGCACAATTCATGATAATGTGCTGATAGGAATGGGCGCAATGATTATGGACAATACAGTGGTGGAATCCAATTGCCTGATCGCCGCAGGGGCCGTAGTACTCGAAAATTCCCACCTGCAGAGCAATTGTATCTATGCCGGTATCCCTGCAAAAAAAGTCAAGGAATTAAGCCCTGAAAAGTTTAAGGATACTGTCCTCAGAATTGCTGATTCCTATACTATGTATGCCGGGTGGTATGAGGATAGTGAGGTAGTAAAAAAATAAGTTATTATCTTATGTTGAAATATTTATTCTCCTCAAAAATATCAATTTTTATTATTCTTGTAATTGTAACTTTTTCTTCTTCAAATCTGAATTGGACAGGGGATAATTGGGAGGGTATTCTGCTTATTTACCCGTTGTCTAGTATTTTTAAACTTTAATAAATCTGAAGAGATATGGGATTGATTATTTAATATATATTTGTACTTTATTACATTTATACTTAATGTCGGATCAGTATCAGGTTTTTAATATTAATTATATGAAAATATTAATTCAATGAAAATAACAATAGCACAACTTAATTACCACATAGGAAACTTTGAAGGGAATCTCAAAAAAATGTTAGCCGCAACAGCTAAAGCAAAAGAACAAGGCTCGGATATTGTCGTTTTTGGAGAATTGGCTGTCACCGGATATCCTCCAAGAGATTTTCTGGAATTCGATGATTTTATCCGAAGCAGTGAAGAAGTTGTTGAAAAGTTAGCAAAGGCTGCTGTGGGGATTGCCATTGTAGTGGGCGCACCTTCCCGAAATCCGGTAATTGAAGGTAAAGATTTGTTTAATTCTGCTTATTTTCTGGCAGATGGAAAGATTGTTCAGAAGGAACATAAAGCCTTATTGCCTACCTATGATATTTTTGATGAATACCGATACTTCGAACCCGCATCAACCTTTAATGTAGTTCATTATAAAGGTAAAAAAATTGCATTGACTGTCTGTGAGGATATCTGGAATGTCGGTAACGAAAATCCGCTCTACACTATATGTCCACTTGATGAACTGAAAGAACAGAACCCGGATTTTGTGCTCAACCTTTCTGCTTCTCCCTTCAATTTCAGTCATGCCAATAACCGCATTCATGTCCTCAAAGCCAATATTGAGCTTTATGGGAAACCTATGTTTTATGTCAATCACGTAGGGGCACAAACGGAGATTATCTTTGATGGGGGGTCTATTGTGATTTCACCGGATGGGAAGGTGCACGACGAATTGCCCTACTTTGAAGAGTGTATACGTTCCTATGAACTCAATGATGTAGTGAAAGGTGGCTTGAATAGAGAACAGGAGAAAGATAAAATGACTTTGATCCATAATGCTTTAATTACAGGAATTAAAGATTATTTCGGAAAATTAGGCTTAAAAAAAGCTATTCTGGGACTCTCGGGAGGTATAGACTCTGCTGTAGTGGCAGTCCTCGCTCAACGTGCACTTGGTGCCGAAAATGTACGGGTGCTGCTGATGCCTTCTCAATTCTCTTCAGACCACTCTGTCAACGATGCCCGGCAACTGGCTCAGAATCTGAATGTCCAATACGATATCATTAATATTCAGGAGGCTTACAGTGCTTATGAAAATATGCTGAAGCCACATTTTGCTGCTACAACCTTTGATGTGACGGAAGAGAATATTCAGGCACGTATCCGGGGGATGCTGCTAATGGCTATGTCTAATAAATTTGGAAATATTGTGCTGAATACCTCCAATAAAAGCGAATCAGCGGTGGGTTACGGTACTCTATATGGTGATATGGCAGGTGGTCTTTCAGTAATTGGAGATGTCTACAAAACCGAGGTATTCGAACTGGCCCGTTTTATGAATAAGGATGCTGAAGTAATCCCGGTGAACACGATTACCAAACCCCCGTCTGCAGAATTAAGACCTGATCAGGTCGACGCTGATTCCCTGCCTCCCTATGATGTTCTCGATGGGCTTTTGTACCAGTATATCGAGAAAAGGCAGGGGCCAAAAGAATTGGTTGAAATGGGCTTTGACGAAAAGCTGGTCAGAAGAGTACTCAAAATGGTGAACCGCAACGAATTCAAAAGGGTTCAGGTGGCTCCGGTTCTCAGGGTCTCTGCCAAGGCTTTCGGGATGGGGAGAAGAATGCCTATTGTCGGTAAATATTTAAATTAAGTTTTTTATCAATTTAATCTTGTTATATATCTAAATAATTATTAATAATGAAAATCAGCTGTTTTTTTGTTCTCTTGGGAATGTTGTTTATTAGTGCTTGTCAAGACCCTGTGGAAATGGAAAGCAAGAAGGCTTTAGCTGCCTATCAGGCTGGTGATTATGAGGAAGCAATAAAGTTGAATAATAAAGTATTGGAACTGGATTCTACTGGTATTACAAGTATTACGACCTATTATAATCTCAGTGTAATATTCCGAGAACAACAAAAATGGAAGGAGGCTGAAAGCCCTCTTTTAAAAATTCTTGAAATAGATAAAGCTGAAGTCAATGCAAATTCTGACCTTGGAGAAGTATATTTGAAAATGGATAGTATTGACAAAGCAGTTGAATACTTGTCTGCTTCTTTGGGTTTAGAAGGTAAAAACCCTTTGGTTCATGCTAATCTTGCAATGAGCTTTCAAAAGAAAGGTCTTCTGGAAAAAGCGGTAACTCATGCCAATTTCTCCCTTACTTTTGACTCTGTTAATATTGAGGCACTATCTGTTCTTGCAATAGTTTCCGAAAGTCAGGGACTGATAAAAAAGGCCATTGATTATCATGAGAAAGTGATAGCCCTGGATTCGAATTATTCTGAAACTTATCCGGTGCTATCTAATCTTTATGGCTCGGAAGGTAACGCGAAAAAAGCTATTTTTTATGGAAAAAAAGCACTCAGATTATTTCCCGATGATATCAATATGCTCAATAATATGGGCTTTATTTATCTTGAACTTCTCGATTACCCTAATGCTTTAATCTATTTTGACCAGGTTATCAGTAAAGATCCTGATTTTGCTTATGCCTATAATAATAAGGCTGCTGTGCTGATGAAACAGGGGGAGTATGATCTTGCAATGTCTGCTATTGAAAAATCGCTGTCTTTAGATGCAGATAATGCTTATGCTTATAGAAATTTAGCTGTTTGTATGGCTGAAAAAGGAAACAGGTCAGCTTGCTGTCTTGCTATTGAATCGGCAGAAGTTGCTAAGTTTAGGTTCAGATTGAAAGACGAGATCGGAAAATTGAAAAAAACTTGTTGCCAGTAGTATTAAATAAAGGGTCTTTTTTATTTATCCCTTCTTTTGATAATTGCTTTCTGTGTTTTACTGATAATGGTATAGCCTTTTTATGTCTACAGATTGGCTGACATCAAGCCACCTTCAGAATTAAAATGAATCAGATAATAAACAGGTCCGGTCCCCAATATTAAAGATCGTCCTGACAAGTAAATTGTTGGAAATATCTGAATAAAAAAAAGCGCAGACTATCTGATGAGGCCTGCGCTTTTTATTTGATGAATTAATGCTGATATCCCAAAAGCCCTTTGAAAAATTTAGTGATCTTATAAAACAACCAATACATTACAGGTACGACAACTAAGGTAAGAAATGTGGCAAAAATAAGTCCGTAAATAATGGTCCAGGACATTGCTCCCCATAATGCTGCATTGTCTCCTCCTATAAATAAATGTGGATCAGATTCTGTAATAAAGGTGCCAAAGTCAAAATTGAATCCTATGGCAAGAGGTATTAATCCGAGTACTGTAGTAATTGCTGTCAGTAAAACCGGCCGCAGACGGGTTTCTCCACCTTTGATGATCGCCTCTTTTACTTCGCTGTCAGACAAGTAATCTTTACCGGTGTTTTTCTTCTGTCTTTCTTGTAAAAAATTGATATAATCAATTAATACAATAGCATTGTTTACTACAATTCCCGCTAATGAAATAATACCGATTCCGGTCATTACAATAACCAGGTCCATGCCCGAATTCCAATAGCCCAACAATACGCCTATTGTACTGAAGACAATGGATAATACTATTATAAAAGGGGACACAAAAGAATTAAACTGGGATACCAGAATAAGGAAAATAGCAAATACTGCTATGAGTAATGCACTGACAAGAAAGGCTGAATTCTCTGCCATTTCTTCCTGTTCGCCAGAAAAGTGATAATCATAGCCCTCCGGGAAATTGTTATCAGCATATTCCGCCATTGCGGCTTTCAGTTCGTCTACTACCTCATTGGCATTGTACCCGGCAAGAATATTTGAATAGACTGTAATGGTACGTTTTTCGTTTTTTCGCTTTACGGCACTGTAAGTCGAACTCGGACGTTTTCTTGCTACTGCCGATATAGGCACCTGAACGATCCTCCCACCGGCATCCATGTTTCGGAAGGTTACCATCTGATTCATTAATGCTTCATTATCATGACGGTATTTGTTAGCAAATCGAAGCACTATAGGATATTCATCTTCTCCTTCCTTAAATTTACTAACTTCTTTTCCATATAGTGCCGTGTTCAATGATTTTGCAATATCAAGTGTGGAAAGTCCGTAACGCCTCGATGCTTCCCTGTCTACTTCTATGATGTCCTGCTGAACATTGGCGGTTACATTCATGTTCAATTCCTCCACTCCGGCTATATTCAGTTCTTCCAGGTGTTTCAATACATCTGAAGCAACAACAGATAATTCTCTCATTGGTTTGTCGGCGCCATAAATTTCCAGATTGATGGGTTTTCCCGTCGGTGGCCCTTCTGCATTTCTGTCCACTACTATTGATACTCCTGCATATCCATCCAAAGCCGTCCGTATCGAATCCATCGCTTCGAAGGTAGAAAGTCCTTTTCGTTTGTCCGAAGAGACAAAAGCTACTGTGATCCTGGCTTTGTTTGGCGTAGCACCAGGTTCAGGAGGTGCCATAGGATCTGCTGTGTTTTCTCCTATCTGAGAAAGTACTGCATCCACAATGCCGGCATCAGAGAATTTTTTTATCGATTTTTCCACCTTCAATTCCAACTCTTTCATCAATGTATTGGTGCTTCCGATATCGCTTCCAATTGGCAAGTCAACAAAGGCATTGATGTATAAGGGGTCTGTCTCGGGAAAGAAAACGGTCTTGGGTGGATTGTTCTCCATTAATGATATAGATCCGAATAATAGGAATATCACACCAATAAATGTTAGTAAAGGCATAATACTCTTTAATGCAAAACGGATGAATTTATCATAGCCATGCTCAAGCCAGGGAAGAACTTTTGTCTGGAAAATAACTGACCCCGGTCTGAAAATAAAGTAAGTAGCCAGTGTTACAGAACCAATTACTAACATAGTATTACGAAACCAGACTACTTCTGAAAAGTGGGCAATCGAGGCAGTAATGAAAATTCCTGAAACAAGAAGAAGGACATTAATTAATTTTTTCTTCTCTCCTTCCCTGATCAAAATTCCTGATTGAGTCTTCATCATTATTGATGCAAAAACCGGTGTCAGAATAAGGGCAACAAAAAGAGAGGAGCTCAGAACAATTATTAAGGTTAGCGGAAGGTATCCCATGAACTCTCCCATCATGCCGGGCCAGAACATCAGAGGTACAAAGGCTGCCAATGTAGTTGCCGTGGAGGCAATGATCGGCATAGCCACCTCTCCGGCTGCTTTTTTTGATGCATCTATTCCCGAATACCCTTCCTGCATATACCGGTATATGTTCTCTACCACCACAATGGAGTTGTCAACCAGCATTCCCAGTGCAAGAATAAGTGAAAACAGTACTACTACATTTAATGTGATTCCCATTATGTTGAGAATTAATATTCCCATCAACATGGATAAAGGTATGGCAACTCCAACAAACATGGCGTTTCTGAGTCCCAGGAAAAAGAGGAGTACCAATACAACTAATATTACACCGGAGATGATACTGTTCTGCAGATTCGCTACCTGATCCCTTGTGTTGATCGACTGATCATTAAAAATACTTACTTTTAATTCAGGAGGGAATTTGTTGACCCTTGCGTTTTCTACAATCTCTTTGATTTTGTCAGAGGCTGAAAGCAGGTTCTGTCCGGCACGTTTGATTACATCGAGTGAAACCACAGGTAAACGGTCTGACCTTGCTATACTTGTAGGGGTGGCTACGCCCATTACTACATTTGCTATGTCTTTTAAAAATACGGGTTGCTGAAATTCGCTCTTGATGATAATGTTTTTAATCTCATCTATCGACTTGAATTCACCCACTACCCGTACAGAACGGTTGAATCCATTATAGTTCCGTTCGCCGACAGACATCGTGATGTTTTCCATTGCAATAGCATTCGAAATGTCATCAAAACTGATTTTCTTTGCCTGCATTTGTTTCCAGTCAACATCTATATGCACTTGTTTGGAAGATGTTCCTTTTAGTTTTACTTCCGAAATTTCCGGAAGTTTCTCTATCTCATTCTGCATGTATTCCCCGAAAGAACGCAACTCGTCATTCGAATACTCTCCAGAAAGGTTTATGGTCATTATGGGGAATTCAGAGAAATTTATTTCAAAAACATTAGGACCTGCAGTAAGATCTTTCGGGAAATCCTTGTCTCCCTTTGCTTTATCAACAGCATCTTTTACTTCCTGTAATGCCTTGTCTACGGTTACACTTGTATTGAATTCTACAATGATGTTCGAAAAGTCAGAAATTGAATTGCCATCCATCTTCTTGATCCCTGTAATTGTTGCCAGTTCCTTTTCCAGGGGAATAGTTATCAGGGTTTCCATGTCCTCTGCAGAGTTTCCCGAATAGGTGGTTGCCACATATATAGTAGGTATCACAATCTCAGGGAATTGTTCCTTGGGCATGCTGATATATGATTTTATCCCAAAACCCATCAACATCAATGTCAGTAAAAACATACTTGTTGCATTGTTGACTGCAAAGGATGTTGCTCTGAAATTCCTGTATAATTTATTTTTATTGTCCATGCTTCAGATAATTGATTTTTTGACCTGTTTATTTTAATTTTCAGTAAGAACCTTCAATAAATCTCCATCAGAAATTTGACGGGCACCCTTTACTACCAATGTTTCATTGCCAGTAAGTCCTTCGTCTATCACTGTTTCATTATTATATCCTTTGCCCATTTTTACAACTTTTTTTACGGCTTTGTCGTTTTCTGTCACCATCACAAAATCAGCACCACTGATATCCTGTAGTATCAGTTCGTCAGGAACCACTATAGCTTCTTTTACAGAATAGTCATTTATGAGCATAGTGGCCAAAAGGTTGGGCTTCAATAATCCGTTTTTGCTGTTTATTGAGGCTTCTACTTCGAAGGTTCTGTTTGCAGGGTGTATTGACCTTCCGATCATTACAATCTTACCGCTTTGTTGTTCGTTCAGTGCCGGAAATTGCAGGGTAACTTTTTGGCCTCTTTTAGCCTTTCCCAGATAAATTTCAGGAACCGATGCCACAACTTTCAGGTTTTTGGTATTCAGTATCTGAATAATAGGAGTGCCCGGGCCGGACATTTCTCCTTCTTTTAGCATGACCATATCAACAAATCCGCTCGCAGGCGCATGAACGTTTGCTTTTGTTAACTCGAACTGAAGACTTTCTTTGTTCTTTTTTAATGACTCAACCTGACTTTTTGCCTGCAGGTATTGTATTTCAGAACCGATTTTTTGATTCCACAGGTTTTCCTGACGTTTGAAAATGTCTTCTGCCAGGCTCAGCGACTCCTCCAGCTGCAGGATGCTTTTACCAATACTCTCCAGGTTAATTTTTGCAACCAAATCACCCTTCTTGATGTATTGACCTTCCTTTACCAGCAGTTCGGTAATCCTGCCTCCTGTTTCACTACTTGCATAGGCAGGGTCTTGTACTGTAACAACATTTCCCTGTACTTCTACATAATGATTGAAGTCTTTCATTGTTAGGGCCTGTACGGTAACAGGGGTTCTTTTTTCTTTCTTTGAACCCGGGTCAAGTTGTGCAATAACGGCTTCTATCTCTGCTATTTTTCCTTTTAGTTCTTTTAATTCCCTGCGTTTTTCCTTTAGGGCCTTTTGGGCATCCACTAATGTTTCAGGCAATTCATCAGTGGGGTCTGTGCTACTGCTACATGCTATAGAAAATAGTAATAGTGTAAAAGCTAAAAAATTAATTAAGTTTTTCATTCTTATTTTATGTTGTTAAATGTTTGTTTTAAAAATTATTTACCCAAAGCTTTGTCAAGGTCTGCCTTCGCTACAACCAATTCATATAAGGCATTCAGTCGGTTTGCTTGTGTTCGGTAAAGTTCCTGTTCAGCCTGTGTCATTTCAGTACTTGAACCGATTCCTTCGCGATATTTTATTTGGGTGGTTTTTAATATTTTTTCTGCAAGACCCAGGTTTTTTTCCTGATTGGATAAACGTAGCTGAGCATTTTTGTACACTTCTCTTGCATTTAGAACTTCAAGCTCAATTCCCCGTTCAAGATCATTCAACTGAAGCTTGAATTTTTCAACATCAATTTTTGATTTTTTGATTTTTGCCGCCTTCTCCAGCCCGTCAAAAATAGGTACCTTCAATTGAAGACCAATAATTGTTGTAGGAAAGAACCCCGGGGAGTTTCCATCAAAAAGATCGTCTCTTTGAAGTCCCTGCTGATGAACGGCAAAGGCATTTAAAGTAGGTAGGTAGGCAAGGTTAAAACGCTTGGTGTTTAGTTCGTTAAGATGAATGGTTTGTTTTAATATGTCTGTCTCAAGTCGTTGTCCTGTATTTATTTCTCCTTCAAGGTCATTGCCTTCCGGTACGATCAACAGGCTCTCAAGATTATCCGACAATTCTATTTTACTTTCAAGAGGATAGTTCATTTGAAATTTCAGAACATTATATGCCAGTTCTACCTGACGTAACAGAGCGTTTAACTCAACTTGTAAATTGGCCAGGGATAGTTCTATTCGCTCAAGATCCAATTGTTCCACAAGCCCGTTGTCAAGGAAGGCCTGGGTTTCTTTTTTCATCTTTTCTATGTTGCTGATGTTGTTTTCCAGAACCTTTTTATTCTCTTCTGCAATCAAGACTGTCAGGTATGCTTTTACAATAATATGTTTGATATCATACTTGCTGAGTTCTGCCTGTCTTTTGGTCATTTCAAGCAATCCCCTCGAAGCCTTCAATCCAACAAAATAAGAACCATCAATCACCATAGTGTTGAGGTTAAATGAGAAGGTAAGGTTGTTTCTTGTTCCGAATTGAGTTTCCATATATCCCGGTTCCGGTTCCGGCAAAGGAGGGAAAGGTGGAGGTAGCTCAAAGGCAAAGGCGTCGTTGGGAATCAATTGTGTCGGGAGGTGAACAAAATAATTATACTCAATTTGTGCACTCAGTTTTGGGATGCCTATTGACTGGTATTCCTGAACTTCAGCCTTTGAGCGCTGAATGTCCAGCTGAGCAGTTCTTACTGTGTTGCTTTTGCTTTGAGAATAGGCAATAGCTTGCTTCATCGAAAACTGTTCAGCTTCCTGAGCATTCAGGGCCTTGGTAAATGATAAAACAACAAGTATACATATTAATGTTTTCATTCTTTATTGTATGATTATTTTTAATGTAAATCAGAATTAATGAATTTCATGACCGGGGTCAAGACTGTCAAGCAAATTGCTGAGTAATGCCCTTCCTTTTTCGGAAACAATACCACAAATGTGGTATTTTACGAATTCTTTGTGCAAAATATGGGTGGGGAACTTATCTGTAGGAAAAAGTCCAACATCTGATACTATCGGCATTAATCCTACATATAGTTTTGAAATTAAAGCCACGTGCAAATCCTTGCGATACAACCCTTCCTTTACACCTCTGCGCAGGTTGTCTTCTACCATGATCGCAATATCATTACGATGAAACTTGTCAAGCATCTCCCAAACTGGTCGGTGGTACTTCTGAAGGTCAAAAAGTAAGGCGGGGTTTATGTCTTTTACCTGGTCCTGTACATATAAACTGACTTTTATAAGCTCATCCAAAGCATTGACTGCATCTTGCTGTATTGCCAGGCACATCTGTTGATCTTCCTGAATGTGTCGCTTCATCATTTTTGATACCAGGTCCCGTTTGTTCTCTATGTGTAAATATAAAGTCTTCTTGGATATGCCCAGATTTCGGGCAATGTCGTTCATTGTTACACTACGTATTCCGTATTTTCGGAACAAATCCTGTGAGGTGTCCAGTATTTTTGTTACATCATCCACTTTTATATCAATTGGGTTAATTGTTTAAATCGGTTTTATTTTATATTTTAATGCTATATTTTTGAAAACTCCGGAAACTTTCGATTGAGCTTGGGTTTCTTTTGTGTCAAAAAAATAGCTTGTGGCCACAAATTTAATACAAAAACTCAGAAAACCAAGAGTCCGTCTAAAGTTTCCATGGTTTTTAACAAATTTTAACAATAGATATTATTTTTTATTTTTACTTTAATTGACTTCCTTGCTAAAATTGCCTCAACATTTACTTTTGTTTGATTTTATTGCATTATCTTGCTGCTTTATTTTATAAATTATATTAACTGAATATGAAACCACAATATATTATTGCTGCAGTCCTTCTTATTATTCTTGTTGTCTATTTTGCAACTTGCAATAATGGTTCGGGTCTTGATGTTAATGATAATACTTCGTTGGTTGATTCTGCCAATGCAAACGATTTGGCTGTCGATACCTTGAACCTGCAAAATCTTAGTGAGTCTGAACAGTTGCAACTTGAGATGAATCAAATGATTGAAAATGAAATTCAAGCGTCAAAATCATCTGGTAATGTTAAGGCTATGCTTGCAAGTTTTGAATTGGGAATGTCTAAAAGACAGGTAAGGAAACATATGTTGAAAATGAAACAGAAAAAGCATTTGGTAAGAGTACAGAAATCTTCCAATTTGTTTGAATATGTTTATCAGTTAAAGCTCGAAAGTGGAAAGTCAAATACCTATATGGATTTTGAATACAGCAGGGAAGGGGGAGTCTACAAATCAATCTGTAAACCCAGCAAGTTCAGAAAAATGAGCAAATCCGATTTCCTCAATGAAGTTAAGGATTTATTCATAGATTGGTATGGTGAGCCCGATTTTGAAGTGCCATCAACCAAGGGATGCCCCAGATATATTTGGATTACAGGAAATCAACACCTCGATTTGTACTGTACTTCCAAAAAAGTGGAATTTATTTACACAGACCTTAATTATGAAATCCCCCCGAATATTGAAGGTGGTGGGGATGAACGCCCCGATGTTAAAGTTATGTTGTAATCTTATTTTTTTGTAGCTTGTTATTTATCAAAAGAATTTATTTAATCTTTTTAATTATTAAATTAATCATTTTAATTGCTATTATAACTTCTGTTTTCTCAAAGGTCATCTGATTTAAAAACTTTATACAATAAAAATGAACGTGAAAATTATTAACAAATCTGAAAATGCACTCCCACATTATGCAACAACAGGTAGTGCCGGAATGGATTTGAGAGCAAATATTGAGCAGCCTGTAATCCTGAACTCTCTTGAACGTACTGTCGTTCCAACGGGCCTATATATCGAATTACCGGTAGGATACGAAGCTCAAATCCGCCCGAGAAGCGGACTCGCTATCAAGAAAGGCTTGTCTATTCCGAATGCTCCGGGAACTATCGATAGCGATTACCGGGGGGAAATTGGAGTGATTCTTATTAACCTGTCAGATACACCTATAACAATCGAACCTGCTGAGCGGATCGCTCAAATGGTCATTGCAAAATATGAAGTTATCCAATGGGAGGAGACAGATGTCCTGGCAGAGAGCGAACGGTCTGTCGGTGGTTTTGGCAGCACAGGCAAGTCTTAATGTTTCCTTTTTTGTTTTTATGGCGTACTGCCTTCTTAATTATCAGGGTTTATTCCTGTATTTTGAATTTTTAATAAACTTTAATTTCTACGATTTATGAAAATAATAATTCCTATGGCCGGAAGAGGCACTCGTTTACGTCCTCATACTTTAACTGTTCCTAAACCTTTAGTTGAAGTTGCCGGAAAATCAATTGTAAGACGTTTGGTTGAGGATTTAGCGGCCGCCTATGGTGGAGCTGTCGAGGAAATTGCCTTTATTATCGGTGATTTCGGTGAACAGGCAGAAGCAGATTTAATGGAATTGGCGGAAAGCCTCGGGGCCAAAGGTTCTGTGTATTATCAAAAAGAAAAACTGGGCACTGCCCATGCTATTTTATGTGCTCAGGAAAGTCTTGATGGAAATGTAATTGTTGCTTTTGCAGATACACTATTTAAATCTGATTTTATTTTGGATGTTCAGCAGGATGGGCTGCTTTGGGTTCAGAAAGTTGAAGACCCCTCTGCCTATGGAGTGGTAACACTTAATGACGATGGCGTTATATCTGAATTTGTGGAAAAACCCACGGATTTTGTCTCAGATCTGGCAATCATTGGTATCTATTACTTTAAAGATGGTGCTTATCTGCGTGATGAACTGCAATACCTTATAGATAATGATCTTAAAGACAGAGGAGAATTTCAGATTACTGACGCCTTGGAAAATATGAAAAATAAGGGCACTCAATTTAAAACTCTCGCTATTGATGAATGGCTGGACTGTGGAAATAAAAATGCACTGATCTACGCTACAGAACGTGTCCTCGAAATGAAAAAGGATGCAGCGGTTATCTCGGATGATTTTAATGCAATAAATTCAACGATTATTCCTCCTTGTTATATTGCAGAGGGAGTGACTGTTAAAAATTCAGTAATCGGACCGCATGTGTCTATTGGGGAAAATACTACTATAGAGTCTTCTGTCATCAGCAAAAGTATTGTACAACACCACTCTGTTGTAAGAAATGTTGTATCAGAAAACTCAATGATAGGATCTCATACTGAATATGTTGCTCAGAAATCCGAACTTAGTCTTGGCGATTTTTCTGTTTTTCATCAATAATAACTTTTGATTAACTACTACCCGCTTTTTTTGGAGAGAATATTGCAGCTTTTCTTTTTAACACTTATTGTTTATGTTTTTTTCTTATTAAATTATTATTGAATGTTTTTTCTGAAGCCTCTTTGCTGTTTGTTCTTTATACTCTTTTTTAGTATAGATATACTCTTGTTGGCTCAGGAAACTAAAGTCCGACCGGAAGAAAGTGACATTCAGGCTGAAAAAATATTCATTGAAGCTTGTCGCGAAAAGATTTTAGGAAATTCAGATGAAGCAGTGCTGAAGTTTCTGGAGGTTATCAAGAAAGACAATAATAATGCCGCTGCAAATTATGAGTTGGCAAGGATTTATAAAAAACAAAACCTATTTAATAAGGCAATTCAATGTGCTGAACGTGCAGTAGAATTAGATGAGTTTAATCTCTTTTATTGCGATTTGTTTGCTATCCTCCTTGAAAAAGATGGCAATTTAAAGAAAGCTGCTGACCTCTATACTGATTTGATAGGCAGGTATCCCGATAAAGAAAGTTTGTATTTTGATTGTGCTTACTTCAATATTAAAAATAATAAGCAGGACCAGGCGGTAAAGGTCTATAACGCGCTCGAAAAAAGAAAAGGCATTTCAGAAAGGACTTCTATGCGCAAATACAAATTGTATATGGCCATGGGAAAAAATAAAAAAGCAAGTCAGGAATTGGAAAAGTTAATCAAAGCTTTCCCTTTTGAAGCTGACTACCTTATTCGTTTGGCTAATTTTTATGCTGCCGATCAGAACGCTGACAAGGCGAAAGAGTATTTTCAAAAGGCGCTTGTTTTAGATCCTGATAACCCGGCTGCTAATATGGCAATGATTGAGTTTTTTCTCGAAAATGGTGATACTGCCAGGTATTTTCTTGCCTTGATGACGGTCTTTGAAAACCCTCAGCAAAATGTCAGCTCAAAAATAAAAACCCTTGAACCGCTTATTGTTTTATTGGCTGAGGGGAATCTGAATGGTTTTGAAGTTTCTATATTGGCTTTGTCTGAAAAGCTGATTCAGGCACACCCTTCTAATACCAAGGCAAATATTATGTATGGTGAATTGCTTTTCCGGAATAAAAATTACCTTCAGGCACTTCCTCCATTCAAAACTGCACTTAAGTCTGTAAAAAATAATTTGCAGCTCTGGAAACGTGTTCTCTATTGCCTCATGTATATAAATAATAAAGATGAACTAAAAAAAATGAGTGCTGAAATGCTCGAACTTTACCCCGGGCAGGCCGCAAGCTTTTTCTTTCATGGGGTTGCTTTGTTTTATCATAATGATTTTGTTAATTCTGAAAAAGAACTCAAACTCGCTTTGGATTTTGCTTTTAATGATGAAGAAATTCAAGCGCAGTCATGGAGATTCCTCGGTAGATTATACCATAATTCCAATTCCTTCGAAAAGTCAAAAAAAGCTTTTGAACAGTCCGTCGTGATTTTGCCGGAAAATATTGAGATTAGCTATGATTATGCTAAGTGCTTAATTAACTCAGGGGCTGACCTCGATAAGGCGGCAACATTGATTAAAAAGGTCCTCAATATTTATCCTGCTAATCTTAAATTCAGAACAATTAATGGTTTTCTTCTCTACAAACAGGCAAAATACAACCTGGCTGACAAAGAACTTGATTTTGCAATCAATGCAGGAGGGGCTGAAAACCCTGAAGCATTAGAGAAATATGGCGATGTTCAGTTTAAACTTGATAATATAGACAAGGCAGTTTTGTTTTGGCAAAAAGCCAAGGAAAACGGTTCTTCTTCCTCCCTTTTGGAACGTAAAATTTCAACAAAACAACTTTATGAATAATTGGCTAAAAATCCTGTTATTTGTTTTGACTGCTTCCCTTTTTGTTGCTTGTTCTCCTGGACAAAAGCTGGTTTCAGATACAAAAGCGAAAAAACGTACTGTAAACTTTTTGCTTCGTCAGATTCAGAATAATTCTCTGAAATATCAGTGGTTCGGAACTAAAGCAAAAATTAAGTTTGAAGACAATAAAAATAAAGTGGCCTTTTCTGCTGTTATCCGAATGAAAAAGGATAGCCTCATATGGATGAAACTAAAGAAGATGAATGTCGAAGGGCTGAGGGTCAGAATTACACCTGAAACAATTGAAATTATCAATCGTCAGGAAAGCGCCTACTTGAAAAAACCTTTTAGCTTTTTGAAAAATGAATTTGGCCTTGAAGTCAGTTTTAGTGATTTGCAGAATTTAATTGTCGGAAATCCTTTCTTTTATGAAAACCAAAAATTTATTTCCGCAGTGGAAAGCAATCAAAATGTTCTCAAAACACCTTCTGCCCTGAAATCGGTCCTCAAAATTTATATGGCACCCGAAAATTTTCTTCTCAATGAAATCAGGGGCTCTGCTGACAATAATTCAGTTAGTATTGAATATGCCGATTATACCGAATTAAGCAATCAGAAAATCGCTATTACTAAGGATGTTCATGTCGATAGCGAAGAAAGTGGCATCATTAAAATCAAAATGTCTTTCTCGAAAATGACGCTCGATGAGGTTCAAAAGGTTGGTTTCTCTGTACCCGATTCTTATCGCAGAGAATAAAAAATCTTCCCACTTCCCGAAGACTTGTCTGTAGGTTTTATTTCTTTCCCGGTCTTTTTTTGCGGTTAAACAATTCTGCCAACTCAAGGATTAATTTCTCAAACTTTTTTTTCTGATCTTCATGGCAAAGTAGTCTTAAATCATTAAAATGATCAAAATCAACAGATTCTGCTTTTTGTTGAAGCCCTCCGATCAATGAGATAACAGAATCTCTTTCTATGGCCTTATTCTCCTTCAGCAGCAATTGATACAGGTTTTTTTTCTGTGTAATAATTTTATTGTGAATTTCCTTTCTCGACTCTTTGTGCTTTGCTATCAAAATATCGAATTGACTGATTTGCTCCTTGTCAAAATCGAGTTTTTCTATAATAAAATGCTTAGGCCCTCCTTTTTTATGTGGTGGCGGTGGTGCAAAAATCATAAACCCTGTCAATATCAGGTTGATGACAAGCAAACAAATTGCGCTGATTTTATAAAATTTTGTGCTGTTCATCAATCTCCGTATAAATTTTCGTTCGATAATATGTTCATTTCTTCTATTACTACAGAAACATCATTATTACTGTTCGAATTCTGTTGAATTGCCCATGCATTTATAAAGAAAAGAAGGGCAAAGGCAAATATTGCAGAATATGCACGGTGTATAGGGATTGTTGATTCTTTTAGATGCTCTGTTTGTACTTGTATTCTTGTCAGCAAAAAGGCAGGTGCTTCAACTTTATGAATCCCCTTCAGTAAAGTATCTATTTTGTCTGGTGGTCTTGTGTTTTTGTTCATGCTTTGATGATTATATATGTTTAGACGACAGTTACCTTAGATTCCTTCGTTCTTATATGTTTTTTTAATTTTTTGTTTAGCACGTTGTACAAGCGATTCAACCGATTTAGGACTTTTGCCAATTATTTCCGAGGCTTCTTTCATTGACAAACCATCAATTTTTGTTAATATTAAAGCTGTTTTTTGCTGTTCAGGCAATAGATTGATACAGTCGAATAATTTTGCTGTCGCTTCTTTCTGTTCAAGCTGTACCCCCGGATGATTAAAGTCTGAAATGTCGTGCTTCAGTTCGGAAGAATCAGGGTAAAATATATTGGTGATATAAGCAAATCGCTTGATTCTTTTTCTTGCTTTTATTACGTCAAGGCAATGATTGATAGCTATTCGGTATATCCAGGTTTTTGTTTTTGATGCCTTCCTGAAAGAGGATAGCTTGCTGTGAATTTTAACAAAAATTTCCTGTGTTGCATCCTCTGCATCTTCCCTGTTTTGCAGGTAACTCAAACTGAGATTGAATACCAGGTTTTTATATTTGTTATACAGTTCTTCGAAATTCACTGAGATATCCTTGCTTGTTTTAGTTCCAGTTTTCTTTTTTTATTAATTGAGTCAGTACAGAATACTTAAAGTCAAAACCCAGCAATTTCTTTACTTTTTCGTTACTGATAATTTTAAACTGTCTGTTTTCGGCTTCTGTGCATTCAGGTAATTCTTCGTTTATGCACTTTGCTGCTTCTCTGTAAAAACTGCCTCTTTCAGGATGTTCTCCGGCACAGGCATTGAAGACTTCTCCCCATATGTTTTGCTCTATTATTTCAGAAATAATTCGGAGGCAATCGGTTCTGTGTATTAAGTTAACAGGACTTTTGCAGTTTTTGATCAATTTGCTTTTGGAAAAAAAACGTCCGGGATGACGCGGCCCTCCTATCAGACCTGCAAAACGTATCACGGTGGTTCTGAAGTGTTGACTCCCCGAAAATAATTGTTCACTTTTAAAAAGGGGGCTGTTTTTGTTTTCTGCATCTTCTTCAGTTACCACCCGGTTTAACATAGGGTAAACGGAGGTAGAACTTACAAATAATACTTTCTTGACTATGGAACTTTCAATCAATGGCAGCAAAGTTTTAAACTGACCTCCTTGTTTTTCTTTGCGATCGGGAGGTATGTTTATTATCAAAATGTCAGAATCTAAAAAATCGGTTATCTTTCCTGATATGTCGGTGCTTGATATTTTTATACGAAAGACTTTTTTGTCTTCAGAGATTAATTTTTGTTCTCTTTCTTCCGACCTTGTCGATACTTTGACAAAATATCCGTTATTCATTAAAGATTCGGCCAAAGGTTTGCCGAGCCACCCGCAACCCAATATACTGATTTTGCAATTTGACATGTAGTGTTTTTTTGGTCAAGATGATATACAAAGCTACACTATTGCAATCAGTATTAGATTGAAAAGGGATGAAAATTAAATTTAAGATGTATTAATAAATTAGTAATAACAAGATTATTGAGTCCGGGCTACGGCAAGTTGTGCTTTCATGGTATTGATAGCTGACTCCCATTCAGAAATCGATACGGCATCATCATACAAGGATCTTGCTTCTTCTGTGGCCGCACGTATCTGTGATGCCCAAAGGTTGATTTTTGCGTCTGCTTCGGCTATAGATAAAGGTCCGTTGATCAGCTGAGATTTGAGTTGGGCATATTTTGTTGTTAAATTTACCCATCCTCCGGTTAGTTTGTCACAGGCTGCCGACCGTTGTTGAATCCCGAAAAGCCCATGACTAAAAGGTTGACAATTGTTTGAAGTCTGCCCCCATTCATCTTTAATGTTGGTCACTGCATTCTGTTCCGTAATGTTTTCAAAGGCATTGTCAAGGTCCCAGGGTATCAGATGTATTTTTCCGGCACCGGTTTCTTCGTACCAGTAAAAGTTGTGGCTGTTGCAATTGCCACTGTTGCAGTACCAGTGAAAAGGACCATCGTCATGTCGGATTGCTCTGTCGGTAACTACATAGGCCATTACTTTGTCTTCGTCCATCCAGTTTGAAATAACGGTAGAAAGGTTGAATGTCGTTGCAGTTGCAATGTCATTTGCAAATGAATGAATCATCGTAGCGGAGGGATTGTTGTCCTCGTTGGTTTTTAAACTGTTTAAATATTCCCAGTCCGGTTTTGCCTGACCATTCATTGAAATCGGCCAGCATTCCTTGTACAAGTTGCCATCGCCATCTGCAAAATGGTATTTGGTGAACCGCCCGTCAATTTGTTCTGTAAGGGCATATACTCCGTAAAACCTCCCGTTAATCATCAGACGGGCATGAACAGACCTGGGAGCAGGAACACCCATTTGTTGAAACAACCAATAGCCCAATCGTTCCCGCATCTGTGATTTGTCGTGGTTCTGCGAGTGAAATTGTAACTTCTTTAAACCGTAAAATTTGTTTCCCGACCCATTCCAGTTTATTTTTACTTTCATCGATAATTTGGTCGCAGTCTTAAATCCCGAAGGATTCGTCCAGTCGGGTCCTGATACCGACCCGGCAAAGGCTCCAATTGATCCTTTATACCTTATCCCTACAGGACTGAGCGTTTCTCCTTCAAAGGTCAGTGTTCCTTCTGTGTATTGTTCTGCAGTTGGGTCGCTGTCTATCTCAAAAAGAGAAGAACCCGGGATGTTTAGCTCAAAAGTATGCAGTTTGTTCTGGTCAAAAATATAATCGGAATCGAGGGTCAGGTACTGTTCATTACCCGAAGGAGTAATGGTCTCCACGTTGAAATCAGGGTCATTATAGTCTATAGGGCCTTTTTTGCAAGCTGTTAGTGCTATAATCAGATATATTAATAGAAATAGTTTGTCTTTGTACATGATGATAATGATTTTTTTTCTGTTCCTTTTTTATCCCTGAATTTAAATTATCTTATTTTTATGAATCAAAATTCAGACCATGAACAATTTTAAATTTTTTCACTTGAAAAAGTGAAAAAAATGTGTTGCTGTTGTCTGACTTGCTGTTTACTTTTTTTAATTATATCTGTAATGAAGTACTATACCCAAATTTACCAACTGCCTTTCGATGCCATTCTCGCAGGCTCCAAAAAGTTTGAAATGAGGACCAATACCTCCTACGAAAAGATTGATTACAGCAAATTAAAAACGGACGATCAGATAGAATTTGAAGTTATTGCAGGTCCTCCCTTTGTCGACTTTAAAGTTATACATAATAAACGACTCTTAATTACAATAGGTGAAGTAAGACATTATAAATCCGCGAAATCCCTTTTTGAAAAAGAAGGATATAAATGGTGCTCATTTAAACCTGATTCGATCGACGAGGCTATTAAGTGGATTCATCAAATCCTCGAATATAAAGTTTCTATACCCCGATATGGAATTTATGCTTTCGAAGTGGCTAATGCTGTTGTGGACGTTGTTTAATTTTTCTTTTTTCTGTTCCCCGGTCTTTTTTGACTTATTCTTGTAAATATTACCTATATTATTCTTTCTTATCTCACCTCAAGTAATAGAATTATGAAAATTGAAGAGCTCGAACAAAAAGTTAAAGCAAAAGAAGATCTGAAAGGCGCTGATCTTGAAAAAGCCAAACTCAAAGGGGCCAACCTTAAGAAAGCTGAATTAAAAGAAGCCAATTTGGACAGGGCAGATCTGCGTGGTGCAGATTTAAGAGATGCCAACCTGGAAAAAGCAAGCCTTGAACGTGCCAACCTCATTCAGGCTGAATTCCGTGGTGCCAACCTCAAAAAAGCCAACCTGACTGAAGCGCTCATGCATAAGGCGGATTTCAGAGATGCCAATCTCGAACAGTCTGTTCTCGAAGAGGCAGAATTGGATAAGGCCGATTTTCAGGGTGCTAAACTCGAACGGGCAGATATGACAAAGGCACAGGCAACAGATTGTAATTTCCGGGATTGTGATCTCGATTATGTGATACTTGAAAGGGCCGACCTCAAAGAGTCAAATTTCAGAGATGCTCAGATAAGATCCGCTAAACTCGAACGAGCAGACTTCAGAGGAGCTAATCTCAGAGATGCTGACCTGAGAAAAACTGACCTTACCCGGGCAAATTTTACCGGTGCCAATTTGAGTGGGGCCGACCTGAGAGGAGCAAATTTCGAATTCGCCATCTTTAAGGAAGTAAATGGTCTTACGGAAGAACAAATAGAAGAAATAAAAGACCAGGATGGTGTTGTTGATGAGGAGTAAACTATTTACTTATTCTGTTTCTCGGCCTCTTTCTCAGCCTTCCTTGCCTCTTTTTTTGCAAGCCTTTCGGCCTTCTTGATGTCGTATTCCAATGCACGGCTATAAAAATTTCTCAGCTTTCTGTCTAGTTGTATAACAGCCTGTGCTGCACGGGGGCTGTTTATCTGATTGACCCAGGATTCGCGGAGTTGTAAATAATATGGAAAAGGATCTTCAAGCCGTTCATGTAGCTTTTGCATTCGCAATACATCGACAGGAAAGTCACTGCTGCTCTTTTTGTAGTTAATAATGAAAACATGTTTTTCTTTAAGTTGAATTGAAGGGCTTGCGGTTTTGTCGGGACCAAGGAAAATACCGCTTCTTACGCCGTTTTTTAATGCCCTGCTGCAGCTGTCATACATCAGATATACAGAACAAAAACTAAAGGAATCCATAAACATGTCAGAAATAGCATTGTTAAAATCATCTCTTGTTTTTATGGTGCCATCCAGCATTGCCTGATATCTCTTCCGTTGATTCTTTTTTAATTTGCTGCTTTTTAATGTGTTCTCAAGTTGCTTTATCTTCCGGTGATTTGTTTTTAACCGAACAACCAATGCACCTTCCTTTAGTTCTTTAATTGAATTGAAGGCAAATTCTTTTTTATCTTTTGATAAAACTATGTCATCTCTTTGAGCCATTGAATTGGTTGCCCAATAAAGCATTGCGATAATAATTGATAGGATCTTTAAATTCATTTTATGAAATTCTGAATTGTCTCAGTAAAGAAAAAGTATAATGCCTGATAAATGTATTGAATATAATACAAAGGTAAATTTAATAAGAAGAATACCGAAAATGTAGTTGAGGAGATTGTGTTATATAATACAAAAATTAAACCAAAAAGAGGAAGCCGACTGACTTCCTCTTTGATTAAAATGGTTTGTTGAACTTTTATTTGATGCTTAGCCTTGTGGTATATACCTTACTGTAATTGATCAATTGTACTATATACATTCCCGGAGGCAGTGTAAGCCCGGAGATGTTCACCTCTCTGGAGGAAAGAAATGAAGATTCGGTACGGAAAAGTAATTCTCCTCTTAGTGAATAGATTTCTGTTGTTATATCAGAATGTAGTGGGGTGTTCAAAGATATTTTGAAATGGCTTTTTGCAGGATTCGGGTATATTTTTAATGAATTGCCCGAGTCCCCAAGGGGGGTAATACCGGATACCACGATGCTTACAGATGTAGTATCAGTACATCCATTTCCGTCAGTAATTGTTACTGTATGTATGCCGCTTGTTAATCCTGTGGCAGTGGCTGATGTGTCATTATTGTCCCATAGGAAACTATAGGAACCTGTGCCACCTGATGCTGTTGCAGTAGCGCTGCCATTTCCGTTGTCAACAGCGGTTGAACTGATAGCAGATGGTTCCGTTATTGTAATGGATTGAGTGCTTGAACAACCGGTTGAATCATCAAGAGTTAGCATATAGACCCTGGCATGCGCATTGCTAATGTTGGCAGTGGTTTCGCCGCTTGACCAGTTATAGGTATAAGGTGTAATGCCATCAGAAGCAATTGGTGTAATAGTGCCGGAAGAATCATTATTACAGTTCAGGTTGGTTCCTGATAGTGATATAGTTGTATGGGAAGAAGTGGGTTGGACCACCATTATGTCATTGTTGACATTTATGTCTCCTGTTAATAAAGTGTAAGCTGTAAAGAGGTAACTATCTGTTATGCTGATGTCCATTCCGGAACAGGTTATTGTGTCGGTTGCCCCTCCTGCCAAAGTAGCAATCAAACCGGTATTAGAGTAAGGGATCCCTCCGTTAACGGGAGTTACAAGAACAGAGTAAGGAAGTCCGATTATAGGCATTGCCCCGTAGTTCTTGACCACAAAAGTGAAGTCGACAGAATCAAGATGACAGTAGCCGATTGCTTTGGGGGTGATAATCGCTTCTATACCGGCATCCTGTGAAAAAACATTATGGTGGTAAAATAGAAAAAATACGATTATTGATATGTTCATAAAGTGCCTCATGATTTTATGATTTTGTGGTTTGAGATATTCATATTATTTATCTGAAAGTAATCTTTTTAATTCAATAATCTGTATTTGCATCCTCTCAATTTTTTGCTGTTACTTTTTTTCTACCACAAGAAGAGATTGGTCAGCAGATATTTTATTCTGAAAGACAAACAAAAGAATGAGTTCATCAAGGTAAAAGAACAATTGAGAAAAATTAAACAAAAAAAGAATGCCAAAAAACCTGAACTTGAACAAACATACATTGATGCCTGGATTGATAGCAAAATTCAAAAAAATCCGGTTTATGATATTCT
>CAJQOX010000291.1 GCA_905480075.1 uncultured Aureispira sp.
AAACGGTACCTTCGGACAAACATAGCCAGGATATATTGCATTTCCATCAGGGCAAAATTATTGCCGATGCACAGCCTCGGGCCCCCGCCAAAAGGCAGGTAAGAGTAGGGAGTCTGTGTCTTTTTGTTTGCTTCATTGAAACGCTCGGGGTCAAATTTATCCGGGTATTCCCAGTACTTTTCGTTTCTGTGCAAACCATATATCAGGGCAGCGATGTCTACTCCTTTTTTGATTTCTACACCCTCAAATTCATCTTTCTCCAAAGGTTCGCGATCTACTATCCATGCCGGCGGATAAAGTCGCATCGATTCTTCCACAACCTGTAAGGTATATCCGAGTTCCCTCAGCTTCTCAAAGGTTGGGGCTTCCTCTCCCAGGGTTTCCTCTACTGTATGCAAGAGCTTTTTCTCAGTGTCGGGGTTTTGTGCCAGTAACATCCAGGTCCAGGACAGGGACATCGCACTCGTTTCATGTCCGGCAACCATTAATATCAGGGCTTCCTCCAGTATCTGCTGTTCTGTCATGCCTTCTCCGTCTTCATACCTGCTTTCGATCAGCATTTGCAGCAAATCATCAAATTCACCCTCACTTGCCTTGCGTTCTCTTATGACTTCCAGTATCATCTCATTTCCCTGATCGATCAATTTTTGATTCCGGTAATTGGCTCCACTGATATAGTACCATGGTTTGAGGAAGGGTTTGCGCAATCGGTTGATGATAAATTGTTGTACTTCAGTAATCACTCTGTCTATCAGCTTTAATTTCTCTTCATCAACTTCCTCACCGAACAAGCCCTTCGAGACTACCCGGAATGCCAGATGTGCCATCTCCTTCGTCAAATCTATTTCTGCCTCCTTTTCTGCCAGGTCATCCATCACCGTATCCATATAATCTTTAATCTCCGTTATCATTATCTTCGATATGCCCTCCAGCCGCTTTCTGTGGAATCCCTTCTGTATGACCCTGCGTTGCTTCAGCCAATATTCACCGTTCGAGGTCAGTAATCCATTGCCCATAGCCTGCCTTAAATCATTCCTTACAATTTTTGTCTTGATATAATTTCTGTGATTTTTCTGAAAAATATGCCGGATTAGCTCCGGGCGGTCGGTAAGAACAAAATTATAGGGGAGACGGAATTCCATCAAGCCTTCATTATCGTTCAGGGTTTTTTGAAAAAAATATACCGGGTTCCTTAAAAGTCTTGGAAAATTAAGCAGGGTTTTTATTATATTGTATTTTCTCCTGTTATTTTTTATTCCGCCCATTTGTACTTTGATTTCTGTTTATTTCGCTTGGATTGAATTCAATATAGAAAAAAATACTATCTTAATGATAGTAATGTTATTATTTATAAAACATTTACTATTTTGCGATATCAATTAGTTTATCATTTAATCTTATTTTTCATATTTAATATTTTAGTTATGTCTGACAATCTTTCCTGGGAATCTGCCCTTAATAAATTAAAAGAAGGAAACTCAAATTTTGTTTCTGATAGAATAGATGGTGTTTTGGATAATTATAAAACCAATGAAGATATGGTTAAAGGCCAAAGTCCTTTTGCTATTATTTTGAGCTGTGCAGATAGCAGGGTTGTACCCGAATTGGTATTTGATGCCGGAATCGGAGAAATTTTTGTTATACGTGTTGCTGGAAATGTTTCTAATACCTCTTCAGTAGCAAGCCTTGAATATGCTGTTGCACATCTTGGTGTGAATTTAATCCTTGTTTTAGGACACGAAAACTGCGGTGCTGTTTCTGCAGCGATTGGAGGTGGCGACAATGGTCACAACCTTAATCACTTATTATGTCATATTACACCTGCCCTGCATGCTTGTGAGACTAATGAAGTGAATGACGTTGTTAAAGTAAATGCACATCTTACCTGTAAACAAATTGTATCTAAATCTGCCATTGTTCAAAATGCTGTGGATTCCGGAAACCTTAAGCTTGTTCCAGGATTTTACAATCTTGCTACCGGCAAGGTCGATTTTATGGAATCTTGATCAGGGTTAAGTTGAAGAATAATTCATTGGAATTATTCTTCAATATTTTATTATTGCCTGACTAGTTTTCTGGTATACAGGTTGCCTTCTATTTCTATTTTAAGTATATAGACACCTTTAGTAAGTGAATTGACAGAAGTTAATCTAACTTCCTTTCCTGTCACCTTCTTTTCTGTCTCAAAACATAATCTTCCCCTGCTGTCGAGTATGCTGATCTTTATTTCAGACTGAATGTTTTCCCATAATTTAATAGTTAGATCTTGGTTGAAAGGATTTGGCGATACTATTAATACATCATCTTTGTCCCTTCTTTCCAAGGCTATTGTTTTGCTAAAACTATAGCCTCCGTCCGACTGAATACACTTAAGCCTATAATAGCTGACCGGAGTATAAGGAGTCTTATCAGAATAATAGTCTGTATTATTGTTGTTGTTAGTTAAAAGTTTCCACTGAATTCCTTTCGGGCTTCTGTATAATTCATAGTGTTGGAAATTATTACCCTCTTTTATCTGCCATTCGAGTAGGTTCAGGTTTTTTTGTGCTAACCCTGAAAATTTTATTATCTCTTCTGAAAGTAAAATACAGGGGTCTTGCTGCTCAAAAGCCCCGATGTCTGCAGTCAAAAGATGTGCAAGGTCGCGCTGATCCAATGCAACGGATGCAAATCCTGCATCAATCACCACACTCGGTACACAGGGGTCACTTTCATGCGTATTACTCGAACCTCCGTTATTTCCTAAAGGCAAAAGGGAAGGGTCCTGATTCAGTATGTTGTTTGTTGTATTTCCTCCCAATACTGCTGTACCTGCTGTCATTACCAGGTTGTGTCCGTCAGACGAACCAAAGGTGCCGAACAGGTCTCCCTGATTATTTCCTGAGGAAACATCTGAACTGTTCAGGATGTCTGCAAGATTATTGGAAAGAATGCTGTTGTTTATATTGAAAGTACCCGATCTGTTAAATAAGCCTCCACCAAGACCTGAACCTTGTAGTCCCCTAGCTGCATATCCTCCCTGTCCTGTTCGTCCAAATCCTCCCAGTGCCTCATTGAAGGCAATAGTAGAGGAGGTAATTGTGACTGTCCCGCCGTTATTAAAAACCCCGCCCCCAAATCCGGCACCGGCACCGCCACCACCGCTCGAAGAACAGCAGGAACCATCTCCATCTCCTCCTCCGAAGCCGGCAATACCTACATTCCCCGACGCTCCTCCACAGGATCTTGCCCCTCTTCCTCCACCTCCCGAACCATAGCCGCCACTACCACCGTTTCCACCAACGGAGCAGGATGATCCGCCACCCCCCCCTCCGGAAAAAGCTCCGCCATTACCTCCTGCGCCACCACCTGCGGCACCACCACCACCTGCGGCAGGTCCGGCACCTGATGCACCGTTAAAAGTGAAGTTGCCTCCATTTGTTGATCCTCTCGACGACTTAGCCCCCAAAGCCCGGTTACCGGATAAGGTGCAATTTGTAAGGCTGGCATTTGCCAGGTTCTCATTGTAAAGGGCACCTCCAAAACCAGGAGAACTGCCACCCCCTCCACCGCCATTCTTGGCATCGTTTCCTACGCCACCCTGAGCAACATTTTTTTGAAAGGTCGTATTGTTTACGGTTAAAGTTCTCTGATTGGCAATGCCACCACCAAAGCCGCCGGGAAAAGCAAGTCCCTGCCCCAAAATACAGGCATTTGTGTCTATGCAGCAATAATTAATTGTCAGATTGCCCTGATTTAAAAAACCGGCACCGATCCCTGAAATAACTAAGCCTCCTTTAACTGTGGCCTGTGATATTGTCAATATACCTGCTGCAGTAACATGAAACACCCGGTCAAACCGGTTGCCGTCTATTATTGTTGTCCAGGCATCTGCTCCAATAATACTGATTTCAGAACTGATATCAAGGTCTCCACTGCTACACGCGTCCTCATTTGCCCCTCCAATAGTAATTTGATAGGTTCCCGCTCCAAGAACTATCTGATCTGCCCCGGCCAATGCATTACATTCCTGAATTGCTGCCCTCAGACTACAGTTTCCGGCAGCATTCTGACAAATACCGTCTCCGGGATTAATGTCAACTCCATCGTTCGTTGTATTTACAACAAATATAGTGGCCTCTGAGGATGTGATATTAATGAAAAGTGAAAAACATAGTAGTAGAATTATTGACCTCATATGCTGATCGTTGATTTTGGTTGAATAATGTTTGAGTTCTTACACAGGAATGTTACTATAAAGATGTAATATATTTGTATTAAACTCATCACTTTACTAAGTGAAATTTTATGAATATTTCACTTTCACGTGTAGGCGTGAACGATTTTAGGGGCTGTAGTAAATAGTAAAAATTTTGGAAGCAAATTTTTACTTATGACTTATTTCTCGTTAGAGATGCGGGTAGCTTCCAGTATAAGCGTCATTTTGTTGTTCCTCGATGATTTGAGATTGAACAATTTGTACATTTTTCTTAATGAAGAACAGGTCCCTTCATAACTCATTGAAATTTCTGCAGCAATTTCTTTATTGGTGATCGATGGGTTTTTGAAAATGGCATTCAACGCATTCCAATCGGTCTGATTCAATTTGCCATTCACAGCCTTTTCTATTTTTTCCTTGTTCAGTACGGCATCTTTTATTTCTAATGCATTGTTTGTGCTGATCATTTTTGTAAGTGACCTTTCCTTCAAAAGCTCGATTTCATGAAGTAGCTTATTTCTTTCATTCAGATTATTCATGTAATTTATTCTCAGGTACATTCCTGAAAAAAATATCAACAGTATAAAGAGGGCAATAATGGAAAATTTTTCTTTCTGATCTTTCAGCTTATCAGCACTTATCTGTTTTTCATGTTCTATTTCCTTTTCCAGTGCTTTTTTTTCATATTCTGTTTTTATACCTTGACGGATTATTGCAAGTCTCGCATCATCGCTTAGTATATTGTCCATAGTATATACTTTCAATTCATACATCTCCAATGCTTGTTTTTCCTTCCCTTTTCTTTTAAATGTTTTGTAGAGCAGCTCAGCAGCATCAGCAATCTCCTCGCTACTGCCGATTTTCTGTGCAATTTTCAATGCAAGTAACCCGAAAGCTTCCACACTGTCTTTTTTTAGTTTCAGATAGAGATTACCCATACTGATTAAAGATCTTGCATGGCCTTTTTTATTTCCTGTTTTTATATTGATTGCCAATCCTTTTTGAAAAAAATCGGCAGCCTGTTTTGTATTGTCTAAATTATTATTCGTCATTCCTATGTTGTTGTAACATACGGCAATGGCATATCCGGATTTTGATTTTATCATCAACTTTAAACTCTCTTCATAATATTCAAGCGCTTTCTGATTCTTTCCCTGAAAACGATAAACAGTGCCTATGTTATTCAAAAGCTTGGATATGCCTTTTGGTGAATTTATTTCTCTGTATTTTTTTAATGATTGCTTTAGATATTTCAGGGATTCATTGTAATCCTTCAAATCCATGTAGATAAGACCTATATTATTAAAAAGAGAAGCTATAAGTTTTTTGTTTCCGGAATATTCAGAAACTTTCAGTGCCTGATTATATAGGATCATTGCATTGGCATAATCACTTCTTTGTAAAAAAACAGTGCCTTTGTTTCTCAGGCTTAGTGTTATGATGTTTTTATTCTTTATTGCTTTCCCTGCTTTTAATGCTTTTTCATAGAATTCTATAGCCTTTTTATAGTTTCCGAGAATAGAATTGGCTGTGCCAATAATATTAAGAGCATAGCACATCTGTAATTTTAAATTCCGTTTCTTTGAGAAATTATAAGAGAGGTTGGCAAAATATAAGGCACTGTCGGGCTTTGAGTAGAGGTATTCAGCTTTCGATAACCTGTTCAATGCCCTCGCCCTCACTGTATCTGCTTTTGTATTGTCCTGCCATATATTAAATAATGAATCGGTATTGACTTGCCCTGAAGCAATTATTGGAAAAAGAAATAATATGATTAGTCTTGTTCTCAAAGAAAATATATTAGATGTATGGTGTTGGCGATTACATTAAAGGTAATTAAATAGATATTATATTTTAAAATATTTGGGATAAAATTAAGAAGAGGCAACTTTTACTCAAAAGAGGACTCCCATGGATTTAATAAAATAAAGGGAAGGTCAGCAGGGAAAATGTTTGGTTTTAATGTATTAAGATGGGACTTTGACTATTATAGTATCATAATCAACAAAAGTGTTACAATGGAAACAAAAAATAAAATAGTGCTTATTGTTACTATTAATTGTTCACGGTAAGGGACTGTACTTTTGTCCTGATATAAACTCGCAAAGATCAATTTAACTAGTTTTTCCATGTTTTTAGATTTGTTAATCGAAAAGCCGCAGGTGTTTTTTTTGTTTCTGTTAATTTATTGACTTGTATTTAAAACCTTATGAGCTAAGAAATAGTAAAAAAAAGGAAATGACACGCTATATTTTTTGTTTTTATTATAAAGTACTCTTTTTGTCTCTCAGATACAATTTATTTTTCAAATATGAGCTAAATTTTATTATAATATATCACGTGAATAAGTGAATAATAAACTGACGTTAATTTTCACGTAATAACGTGAAAAGTGTAAGATAATGTATATATAATTTGGCTTGCCTTTCTGTCAGCAGTTTATCGAGGTGCTTATAGAAACCTCACCGCAACTAAGTAAAGCCCCTTCAGAATATTCTCCTTCCTGCGGGGTACCTGATAAGGCATAAGATTATGCATAGGGGCGGATTTTGTAGCGTCTACTATCTCAAGTCCTACCAAAAAAAATAATTAACCTAATTTTTAAAAATTAATGAATCCTCTTTTTATTCCAACCTATTCGAAATAGGTCTCATCGGGTACGGTATAATTGGAGAGTAAAATGATTTTGGAGTATAATTTTTTTTATCAGGCAAACAATTTACTTTTTACCTTGTTTTGTTTCTGATGATTGATTTTTCATATCGGATAAATTCTATTAATTTTAGAATTTGACGATTACCTGAATATCTTTGATGATTATTGATTAATTAATTTTAACAATTAAATAGATTCCATGCAGATAGAACAACATACACTCGACTTCTTCTCTGACCTCCGTTATAATAATAATAAAGAATGGTTCCACAACAATCAGCCCCGCTATAAACTGGTAAAAAAGAACATCCGGGACTTTATGCAGCATCTCGATATGCTGCTCAATGAAGTGGATGTTATAGAAAGGTTCAAAATTTCAAGAATCAACCGAGATATTCGCTTTTCTAAAGATAAAACCATCTATAAGGATTATTTTTGGGGGTCTTTTATTCGTTTTGGAAAAGAACGACGAGGGGGCTATGTTCTTAGTGTTGATCAGGAGGGGCGAAGCTTCTGTGGAGGTGGTTTCTATAAACCCAATCCACCGGATCTGTTGCGTATCCGAAAGGAATTTGAAGTGGATGAAAAAAGTATCCATGATATTATTCAATCAAAAAAATTTAAAGATACTTTTGGTAGCCTGATAGGGGAACAGGTCAGAACTTCTCCTCGTGGTTTTTCTAAGGAATTGCCGAATATCGACCTTATCCGGATGAAACAGTTCACTGTCAGACATTCTTTCAGCAATGCAGAAGTTGTAAGAAAAGACTTTGCAGATCAGGTCTTCGAATCTTTTCGGACTCTCAGACCATTCTTCGATTATATGTCTTCTGTTCTTACTACCGATATGAATGGCGAACCTGTTTTTTGATTGAATTGAAAAGGTGTAATTTCATTTTTAATAAACAATTTTTATGTCAGAATTCCAAAACAAATTAAAATCAGATACCCTCACATTGGTAGATTTTTACGCCCCTTGGTGTGGCCCCTGCAAAACTATGATGCCGGTCCTGGATCAGTTGAAAGAAAAACTGGGAGATAAGATCAATATCCTGAAAGTGGATGTGGATAAAAACGCAGAAGCTGCCCAAAAATACAGAATTATGGGTGTACCTACCTTCATTCTCTTCCGCAAAGGGGAGATAAAGTGGAGAAAGCCCGGGACTTTTACCCTGCATCAGCTGCTAGAGATAATAGAGGAGTTTTCCTGAATTATATTTAGGTAGTCAGATAATTTTTACCATTCAGAACATTTTTCCTACCATTCAGAACAAAATTTAAAAATATACTTAAAGTTAAAAAAACTTTACTTTATATTTGGCATTGTATAAAAAACCCCTTGTTTTTTAATAATTATTAAATAATGTACAATGACAAAACATTTATTTATTTTACTGATAATTAGTATTATCAGTATTGCCTCCACAAAGGCACAGAAAATTTTAGTCAATACAAGTTCCGGAACTTCTGTTGAGTATAACCTCAAAGCTATTGACAGTATTACCTTTCAGAACAATCAGATGATAATTACACTTTACGGAGGTACTCTTGATTCTTATGAAATGGATAGTATCAGGTCTTACAATTATACTGATGATAACAGTGTTGGCATATCGGCACTCGAAAGTAGAAATGTTCAGGGTCTGAAAATTTATCCCAACCCCAACAATGGGCAGTTTTCAGTTGACTACGAATTGGAGAAAGATTCGAGGGTAGATATAATTCTGTATAATTTAAATGGTCAACAGGTTTATATTCAGACTTTTGAACAAGTACCGGGTAAATACCATGAAGTGATCGATGTAAATAATGCGCAAATAAACGCAGGTATTTATCTGATCGAATTAAGAACTTCCAAAGAAAGATTTATTAATAAACTGGTATTAAATAAATAAGAAATGAACAACTCTAAATATATATTATCCTTAGTTTTTATAGTAAGTATGTTTTACTATAATTGTACACAGGCTCAACATTGTATAAAGCATGTAATTTTTAAAAATAATGGCCAAATTGATACCTTATCGGTAACAAAAATAGACTATGACTCTACCACTAATACTGTTTTAGATGTCAGAGACAATCAATCTTACAAGTTGGTAACTATAGGCAATCAGCTTTGGATGTCTGAAAATTTAAGATATGATGTTCCCGGTGTTTATGGGTACGAAGATACGCTCTTCATCAATTCAAATACTAAATATGGTCGGGTTTACAATTGGTACACCGTCATGGGTGTCGATTCATTAAACCCCTCTTCTGCCAATCCAAGTGGTATCAAAGGAATATGTCCTGATGGATTTCACTTGCCTTCCAGGTCCGAATGGTTTGAGATGGAAATTGCTATAGGTATGATCCCGACTGATACTACTACTAGTGGTTTCAGAGGAACACATGCTGATTCTATGAAGTCAACTTCAGGATGGGCTTCCAATATGAATGGAAGCAATAGCAGTGGTTTTAATTCCTATCCTGCAGGGGCCTATTTGTCTTTTGCCGGAGGTTTAACATGGGTGGGAAAACGAGCAGGATATTGGACTGCTTCAGATTCAGCTGGTTCACCCCCTAATGCTTATTTGGTTAGTAATGATACCTTTAATCAAGGAGTGGAAAATACATTGGCAGTAAAAGATGATGTTAGTGTTTCCTGCAGATGTTTAGCTGACAGTTTAAATGTTCCAAGTATTTCATATACTTTCACAGCCGATTACCACACAACCGGTGGTTCTGTCATTCATTATCATATGGCCAATATAGATTCTGTCAAAATTATACCTGCCTGTACCTGTCCTGATTTTGTGACAGACTCAAGGGATAATGAGACCTATGCAGTTGTAAAGATAGGAGATGATTGTTGGATGGCAGAGAACCTCCGTTATGATGTGCCGGGGGTTTTTGGTGCTTCAGATACCGTAAATTCTGCCAATCCATCAACAATCTACGGTCGCCACTACGATTGGGCTACTGTAATGAATGGAGCAACTACAAGTTCTTCCAATCCAAGTGGGGTGCAGGGTATCTGCCCGAATGGCTGGCATTTACCTTCCGATTCTGAGTGGAATGAGCTTGAATTGGCCCTTGATATGCCTGATATTGATACTTCTGCTGTTGCAGCTTATAGAGGGGTGCATGGCGAATCAATGAAATCACTTTCTGGCTGGAATAATAATGGAAATGGTACCAATACATCTGAATTTAATGCGTTCCCTGCGGGCGCCTACGGCTCGGGTAGCTTCAACAACCTAGGCGTCAACGCTTACTTTTGGTCTTCTAAGGAGTACTCAGGTAGCTTCGCCTGGTACCGTTCCCTGAATGGCGGTTTCGCCGCGGTGAGCCGCGGCAACATCAATAAGACGTACGGCTTTTCGTGCCGCTGTGTCGAGGATTAGTAATTCAGTAATTTATTTTTTTTAAATTTTAAAAATCGGGTCTTAATTGCCGTATGGTAAAGGCGCCTTTGGCGCCCGATTTTTACAGAACTTATTAAAAGAAGAGAAAACAGTGGTTCTCTTCTTTTTTTGTTAATGAAATAAATTAGCTGATTGACTAAAAAAACATCTGCAATAATGATTTTTTATTTTTAATAATATAACTTGCAATCTTTGTTGAATTTTTTTCTGTTAAGTTATTAATTTTTATGGGTTATAGAGCCAAAGTTTTCCTTATTGTTTCTTTGTCTTTTTTGTTTAAAATTTCCTGTGCACAGAATCTAAATACCCTGACCTTTGATCAGATCGACAGTATAATGATGATAAAGGCTCAGGAAGCCAAATACGAGGAAGGTATTCTGATGACCAAAAAAGTCAGTCTCCCTGACAAAACCAACCTGCTTCCCAAAGATACAATTTATGCTAAAGCACTGGCCTGGCGATGTTTTTTTTACAAACTAACAGGAGAATTTGAAAAACAGGAGGAATTATTAAAAGAGGCATTAAAAATCGCTGAAAAAATATGGAAAGAAAATCACTCATTTTATACCTTGCTGACGGATAATCTTGCTACTTTATATCTCGATATGGGAAGATTGAAAGAGTCAGAGTCATTTTATCTCAAATCCAGAACTTTAAAGGCAAAGATTTATGGGGAAAATAGTGAAGATTATGCTTTCTCTCTCAATAATCTCGCTGTTATTTATTATAATTCCGGCAATTTTGAAAAAGCGGAATCTTTCTATCTCGAGGCTACCAAAATATTTGGAAAATTACTGGGGAAGAATCATATTTATTATGCTACTTCTCTAATTAATTTGTCAAATCTTTATAAGGCAATGAATAGTTTTGATCAGGCTGAACCGCTTTTGCTTGAGGCCCTGAATATTATTAATAAAGTTTATGGTAACAGACATCCTGAATATGCAATTAACCTTAATAGTTTGGCAAACCTTTACAAAAATATAGATAGTCTTGATAAGGCAGAATCTTTATTGATTGAATCTAAGGGCATAATCAGGGAAAAATTAGGGGAAAATCATAATTTATATGGTTCTGTACTACACGCGCTTGCAGGTTTATTCGAAATCCAAAAAAAACTCCCTGAAGCCGAATCCCTGTATAAGAAAGTCATTGCTATTGATGCTAAGGTATTAGGCGAAGAACATCCTGTTTATGCATCTAATCTGAACTCTTTTGCCAACCTGTACAGAGAAATGCACAAATACAAAGAGGCCGAATCTCTTTATCTCAAAGCTATTGATATTGAAAAAAGGGTATATAAAGGAGAGCATCCCCTGTATGCAAGAACACTTAATAACCTGTCAGCCCTTTATACCGGAATGGATAAGCTGAGTCTTGCCTTTGAGTTTTGTTTGGCAGGTATTGCTGCCAACTCTGAAGAACTTGACAGCAATTTTTATTTGATACCTTCTTTTAATATCCTGGCGAAACTCGATGAATATGAATTCTATTCAGGACATACTGTAACCAATTCTATACAACAGCTGATAAAGATAGTCAAAGCGCAATATGAACTCAGTGGAAAAAAGGAGAAATTGGAATTATTGTATCAGTTAGCCTCCTCTGCTATGCGGCTGGAGGAAAAAATCCGTAATAACTTCAGCAATGAAGGTGACAAATTAAGAATCCTCAGATCTAATAACTTTTTTGTTCAAGAAGGTATTGAATCTGCCTTACTGCTGAATGATGGTGCTCATATAAATAATGCTTTCAGGTTTGCCGAACAAAATAAATCTGTCTTGCTTTCTGATGCCGTCAAAGGAAACAGGGCAAGAAGCCTCGGTGATTTGCCCGATAGCCTGGTGCAAAAGGAAATTCGTTTTCAGGAAAAAATGGGGGAATTGAAAAAACAACTGACAGATACCAAAACTCAAGAGGAAAAAGACAGTATCTATAATTCTATGAGTCAGTTGAACTTGGAAATTGACCGGTTTTTAATTTCACTGAAAAAGAAGTACCCTAAGTATCATGCACTCAAATATGAAAATATTACTGCCAATGCAAAAGATATACAAAATCTGCTAGATGATAAATCGTTGCTGCTCGAATATTTTATTTCCGATTCCATGCTTTATCTTTTTTCTGTAAGTAATAAGGAAGTTCAGCTCTTTCCCATTAAGGTAAAAAATGAAGTACTGAAAAATAAAGTAAGAAGATTACGTAACTCTTTAAGCAACTACAAAATAATCATTAACCATCCGGAAAAATCTTACTATAACTATACTGAAAATGCATTTTGGTTTTACGAAAAAATACTGAAAGTCGCCCTGAAAGATAAAAAAATTGAAAACCTTATCGTTATTGCAGACGGAGAGTTAGGGCACTTGCCTTTTGGTGCTTTCCTTTCTCAAAAAGCCAAAGAAATTGATGATGAAAATCAAGGAGAAGCGGCAATAAACAGTTTTAGAGAATTGGACTATCTTATTAAGGATTACAATATCAGCTACAATTATTCTGCTACCCTTTGGAAGAATAATTTGCAAAGAAAAAATAATGGTAATAACCGTAAAATGCTTGCCTGTGCAGCTTCTTATACTCCTTGCGATTCAAGTCTGCTAAAATTGAGACTGCCCTATTATTTCAAATTGCGAACTCAACTGCAACCGCTGCCGGCTACCAACGATGAGGTTCTGACATTAAAGGAAAGTTTTCAGGGAGATTTTCTTACCGATGAGTCTGCCAATGAAAGGTCTTTTAAAGAAATAGCTCCCAATTATTCTGTCATCCACCTGGCTATGCATGGTCTTCTCGATAGAAAAATTCCTATGTTGTCTTCTCTTGTCTTTTCTGAAAACCTTGACAGTACGGAAGATAATTTTCTGCAGGCTTACGAGATCTCGAAACTCAAATTAAATGCTGATCTTGTAGTGTTATCGGCCTGCGAAACCGGCTACGGGAAGTTTGAACAGGGAGAAGGGATTATTTCTTTGGCACGTTCGTTTATGTATGCAGGAGTGCCTTCACTCGTAGTTTCATTGTGGCAGGTAAATGATGCTTCCACAGCAGAAGTTATGAAATTGTTATATGAAAATATTGAGCTTGGTATGAATAAGGATGCCGCACTCAGACAAGCCAAATTGAGCTATATTGTAAAATCTCATGGTATTATGTGTCACCCTGCTTTTTGGTCCCCCTTTATTCAACTCGGTGATAACAGTCCTATCAATCCTGAAAATAAATATGAGGCCATCATTAAAATGTCTGGAATTACTCTTTTTCTGCTCCTGATCATTGGTGTAATTTACAGAAAAAACAAGAAAAGCACTGAGTCAGTATAATGTCAGGTCAAATTCAGCCAATCAAAACTGAAAATATATAAAGGGGACTACATCGGCATTTTTGAATTGTACTACCAATTGCACTACGATCATAAATACAATTAATTTTAGTATCAGGGGTAGCCTTACAAAGCTTGCAGAAACAAAATCTGTAAGCTTCTGTGGGGAAAAATGCATCAAAAAACCAATAAGCAGGAGCAAAACCCACAGGCTGTGTGCCTCGTAAAAGGCAAAGGAATATTTTGAAAAATCTGTTTCCAGAACTATCTTTTTTATCATGTAAAAGGCAACCTTATGAGCAGGTATCATGGCATGGACCGATAGTACTTTATCTTCCCCCTTTATTTTTTCCTTTATCCTGATCTTTGTAGAAGACTTTACAGCCAAAGTCGTTATAAGGGTGTCCTGCTTCAGCTTTTCTCCACAGTATATCAGCCGTACACTGAATGTACTGTCTGTCCGTTCTGCTATTTGTGTGTAGTATTCACAGTCTTTGCCTCCCTTTATTTTGTGTTCACTATATGCTTCCGATACATCGGCGGCCCTGAAAAATATCCATAGTGTCATCACAAAGACAAAGGTGAAGAACCAGGATAACAAGCGCAGGCTTTTCGCTTTTGGCAGCAAATCCAATTTTGGTTTTAAGGCTTTATGAATAGCCAAAGCAATGCCGTGAAGCGATCCCCAGACAACAAATTTCCAGTTAGCCCCATGCCACAGTCCCCCGAGAAACATGGTCAGGAACAAATTGCGGTACATCTTTAGCTTCCCTTTCCGGTTGCCGCCCAAGGGGATGTACAGATAATCCCGCAGCCAGGAAGATAACGATATATGCCAACGTCGCCAGAAGTCAGTAATGTTGACGGCCTTGTAAGGGAAATTGAAGTTGATGCCCAGGTCAAACCCCATTATCATGCCCAAACCGATCGCCATATCTGAATAACCGGAAAAATCACAGTATATCTGTAAGGTATAGCCTATAACTGCCATCAGGGTCTCAAAGCCGGAATAGGTATATGGAGACAGAAATACAAAATCGTTGTACTGAGCTATATAATCTGCAATGACTGCCTTTTTGAACAACCCAAGTAGTATCAGCCATACACCCATCCATATTACTTCCTTTTTCAATACGATTTTCTGCTTTAGCTGTGGCAAAAATAAATTGGCCTTTACGATAGGTCCCGCTACCAGCTGTGGAAAAAAGGAAAGGAAAAAAAAGTAATCCAGAAAATTCTTCTCGGGTTTCAGCTTCTTGGTATATACATCGGCTACATAACTGATAGACTGAAAGGTGTAAAAGGATATCCCGATCGGTAAAAATATATCAAAAGGCTGAAAATTGTTGGCAATAACAGATTCTAAGCTGCTGAAAAACGGCCGGTCACCACTTTCGGCAATCGCTGAGACCCAGGAATCCGCGCCGATATATTTTAAGAGATGTATAAGGTTGGCAATGATGAAATTGCTGTATTTAAAAAAGACCAAAAGACCAAGGCTCGAACCTACAGAAAGCATCAGCCATAATCTCCTGATTTTCTTTCCCCCGGCCTTGTCGATCTTTAAGGCAAACCAGTAATCAGTCATCGCCGTAAGTATCAGCAGTATAAAATACAGGCCGCTCGATTTGTAATAAAAAAACAAACTGAAAGCTATTACATACAAGGTAACCGTTTTTCTGTTTTTATATATGAAGGCATATATACTGATGAACAGAAGAAACAATATAAAGAAAATACCCGAGTTGAAAATCATTGGATTTCCCGGGGTATAGCGGAAGAGCTCTATAATTCTTTCTGTAATGTAACCCATAGCTTATTTCGGAGAGCTTAAAATGGTCAGGTTATGTGATTTCTTAGATCTCTTGTCAGGAAAGGACATTTTGATAGGATACCTGCTATCCTTCTCAATCCAGGAAGCTACAGAATCCATCCATACCCGCGAGGAGGAATGTGTAGGGTGTATCCCATCAGATGTTCTTTTGAAACTTAAATTTTTGGATAAAAAATACCGGTCTTCACCTATTATTTCCTCTATCAGGTCATTGATGCCTGTATCTTCTTTCCAGTTCGGAGGGCCTATCCATACAAAGGGTATCGTATCCATGTCCTCCAGTATGTTTTCTACAAAGGTTTTCCTCTTTTCCTTTATTTTTGGAAAAAACATTTCATTCGACCCAAGAGACATAATGATAAAGGTCGGTTTATAGGTTCTGATGAAGTGATTAAGGGTATCGTTACTCCCATAGGTTTTTGTGGATGAACTGTACCATAATACAGTTTTTTGATGATGTCCGTTGAATATCCGGTAATCTGTTACCCGTTTCATCAATCCCTCCAGCATCGAATCGCCTATCAATAATAAGCGCTGCGCACTTGTATCTGTCTTTCTTTCCTCCACTACTACAGCTATTGTGTCTTTTTTAGAGATTGTATCTGTTGTTATTGCTTCAACAGGTTCCGGCGCAGTGAAAAAATCAGAAAATTCAGTCTTTCTGATATCTACACCAAAAAGATGCGCCTGATAATCACTGACAGAATAGAGTGTGAAGAGTATAAAGCTTACTGAGATTACTGCGATAAATTCCAGCAAATGTCGCATAGTATTATTTTCGGTTTTTCAGAGAATGGGAAAATAGCCAACTCATCAGTTCTGTTTCAGCAAAGGCCTTTGACCAGCATAAATGTCCGGTGTCTTTGTATTCTGTATATTTTGCATTGCCTCCGGATGATTTTATAGCATTGATCATATTTCTTGATCTTTTGGTTTTTACGACCCGGTCCCGGTCACCATGAAATGCCCATATCGGGATATCAACCATTTTTGAGGCCATGTTTTCATCTCCTCCGCCACAGATCGGTACTGCAGCAGCAAATTTATCCGGAAAACGGGAAATCAGATCCCAGGTGCCGAAACCTCCCATAGATAGTCCCATTATATATATTCTGTCGCTGTCAATTGCGTAGGTTTTTTTTAGTTGCTCTGTAAGTTCCATCAATGATTTTAATATATCGCTTGATTCTTCAGGCATTTGATGACTGTCGGCCGTCCAGTCCACGTCCACCCACTTCTTGTCTTTCGGACATTGTGGAAAAACGGCAAAACAGGGGTATTCTTTGCTATTGTCTTTGTCAGTAAAAAGGCTGGAACCATGAAATAGCTGTGCCTCGTTATCATTGCCTCGCTCTCCGGCACCATGAAGAAAAATAACCAATGGATATTTTTTTGAACTATCCAATTTATTCGGTTCCAAAAACCTGAACAAAAGCGTATCAGCAGAACTATTAAAATTGTGTTTCTGGTAGGAATCAGAATTTTCAACCTGTGAAATTACAGGTATATAACCGCAAATTAAAAATAGTAAGACCGTTGTGATTTTCATTCCTTTAAATTATTTATGGACTCAAAACTACTACTTTAATTTCTTAATGAAGAGATTAAAATGATGAATTATTATTTGTAATTATTTATCTTATAGTATTGATATACAATTTTGCATCCATTTTTTTACATCTCTTAAGCCTTAAGTTATTTTTGCAATATTTTCAATGCCTTTTCAAATTTTTCAATAATATAATCCCCTTCTTCCAGACCTATATAGTATCTCACAAAGGTAAAAGGCAGGGGAGGGGTCTCGCCGGGATGCAGATTATAAAAAACACAGGTAGGTACCTGAAGAGATTCGTAACCGCCCCATGAAACTGCCATCAGAAAGGTGTCGGCCAGTGCATTCGAAAAGGCTTCCATTTTTTCTATGCTTTCTGCTTTGAAATTTACCGAAAACAAACCTCCTGCACCCCGCATCTGTTTTTTTGCCAGTTCGTATTGTTCAAAATCTTCATCAAAAGGATAGAGCACATAATCTACAGCATCTTGCTTTTTTAGCCAGCTGATAACTTTTGCTGTTGTTTTGCTACTTTTCTCAAGTCTTGTCGGCAAAGTTCTCAATCCTCTGAGAGCCAACCATGCATCATTGGGAGAAAGTACAGGGCCCAGGGTCATATATTCATTTTCTATAATCTTGGCGATCATTTCCCCGGTAGAACAAACCACTCCGAAAACAATGTCCGAATGTCCGCTCAGGTATTTGGAACCGGAATGAACGACTATATCTATTCCAAAATCGACCGGGTTCTGATAGTAGGGCGAACTGTAACTGTTGTCAATAATGCTGACAATATTATTTTCCTTAGCAAGTTCTGCACAGGCTTTGAGGTCCTGAATTTCATAGGTCAGCGAATTCGGGCTTTCAAGCATCAGTACGGTGGTTTCAGGACGGAGGGCTGATTTTATCTCTTCTATGTCTTTACCGTCCACAAAGGTATAGTCTACACCAAAACGTGGCAGAAATTTACTTATCAGCTTATAAGTCCAGCTGTAAGGTCCCTGAACACAAACCACATGATCGCCGGCTTTGACATTGGCAATCACGGCAGAGGCAATCGCTGCGGCACCACTGCCCATAACCATAGCGTCCTCAGTGCCTTCAGCCGCTGCAATTTTATCTCTCAGGATTTTTGTTGTAGGGTTGTTACCCCGCGTATACAAATGAGTTGCTGCTTCATCGCGGAATGCATTTCTGAAAGTATCGACATCAGAAAAGGCAAAATTTGAAGATTGAATGACAGGAGGAACCACAGCATTAAAATACTTCTCCCGTTCCTCACCTAAGTGAGTGAAAATATGTGTCCAGTTTTTCATCATTTATTTATCCTTTCGTTAATCTCTGAATCCTTATAATCACAATTTTAATCAAAATAAATGATTGAATTAATTTAAAAAGGATTTTATACAACAGAATTTTAAAAATATTCAATATTTCAAATCAAAAGAAAATTTTATAATAAATTCGTATATTGTATTATCTCAGATTAAAAAACTATTCTCACAGAAATATTTTTATTAAAATTCAGATTAAAATTCCAATTATGAACAATTTAAAAACAGTACTTAATGGATTCTCGGGCTTCTTGCTATTTTTCTGCCTGTTCAGTCCTGATGTTCAGGCTCAACAATGGGATACCCTTGCCGGTATGTCCGTCACGCCTGCTGCAGTTAATTCCACTACCATACAATTTAAGAACAATATTCCTTATGTCGCTTTTCGTGGTGGGTATACCGGTACAGAAAGCTGTCTTTTGAAATATGAAAATGCCCTTTGGGATACTGTTGGGACAGCCACAATGACTGCCGGCACTGAAACGGATCAGCATTTTGCCTTCGACAATAATGGTGTTCCGCATATAGCCTATGTCTCTGCAGCAAATTCCGGAAAAGTCATGGTGATAAAATATGATGGAACTGAGTGGTTATCAGTTGGTAGTCTTACTACCGATGATAATGCTTATGACCCTTATTTGCTTTTCGACAATAATAATGATATTTATTTAGCCTATTCTTATACAGATATGGCAATTATTTTTTTACCTAAACCTAAGGCTGAATTGTTTCACTTCAGCGGGGGGACATGGACACAAAAGGGGCCTACGCTTGAAGGACAATTTGCTACCCTTGCCATGGATGCTTCTAATAAATTGTACTTGGCTTATAACCACAGTTCCGGTCTTGCTTCTTTGGATGGTTTAAAAATGAAAATGTACAACTCCGGCTTAGATGTTTTTGATGATTTGGGAATGGATACGGTTTCCGGGATGGCTACCTCAATAGTTATTGTTGCGGATAGTATGGATTTGTATGTCGCCTATTCGGATTCCTTAAACTCAGACAAGTTGTCACTACTGAAGTACGATGGTTCTTATTGGAATTATGTTGGTGCCTCCGGTTTTTCCGGAGGTGCTGTTACAAGTATCAGTATGGTTGTTGAAAATGGTATTCCTTATCTCGCCTTTGATGATGCGGGCAATGCTTCAAAGGCTACTGTTATGATGTACGACAGTTCCACCTGGTCTACCTTTGGTGCGGCAGGAATTTCTGCAGGAGCGGCAGAAGATATTAGTCTGAGAGTTGATAACGGAACTTTTTATACTTCCTACCGCGATAACGGTCTTTCCGGAACTTTGGCTGTAATGAAATATTATATTTCTGTCAATACCCAAAAAATTCAGTCTGTCAGTAATTCATTAACACTGTATCCTAATCCTGTTTCTGATTTGATAAGTGTGGACACTGACTTGTTGATAGAAAGATTATCAGTTATTAATATGGATGGGAAAATGATTAAATCGACTGATGATTACTCTATCTCCGTGCGTGATCTTCCACAGGGAATATATATTCTGGAGGTAATTACTGATGAAGGCAAGGGATATAAGCAGTTTGTAAGAAAGTAGCGTTTCTGCTTACAAAAAAAGAGCGTGGTGTATTTTAATACTGCTCTCTTTTTTTATGTTATAATTCTAAATTAATTACAAAATGGCCTATAACGATTTCCTGGAAGACAGGATTGAACAAATTCTCAAAAGCAAAAATGTCCCGTTTTATTCAAAAAAAATGTTTGGGGGTCTTTGCTTTATGGTCGACAATAAAATGTGTCTTGGAATTCTCAAAGAAGAAATTATGGCAAGAGTAGGCCCTGACGCCTATGATGAATGTCTGCAAAAAGAGCATTGCAGGGAAATGGATTTTACCGGCAGGGCGATGAAAGGCTATGTTTATATTAGTCCCGATGGTATCGACATGGATGATGACCTTGAATACTGGGTGCAGAAAACGTTGGATTTTAATCCCTTGGCCAAAGCATCAATAAAAAAGAAAAAAAATTAAAACCTGTTCTCTGATTCTGATGTCTTTGGGATTGTTTAATACATAATTTATATGAATAACCTGCTTTTTCTGAGCCCGAAAAAGCCAAGGATTAACATAAAACCCAAGCCTTCTAAACAATAGGGCTGCCAGAAATTCTTATTCCTCAGATAGACAGGTTTGGAATCTCCCAGTTGAATAAAGGGGGACCAAAATGCAGGGTGCGCCATAATACCATCAACACTGTTGATGTAAGACAACTTTGCCTTTTGCAGGGCCTTGGGTTTACTCATTCCTTCTGCAAGGTTTTTATAGAATGATTTCATGATGAGGGATGTGGAGGCATCATTTATCTGCCAAAGTGAAACCACAAGTGAAGATACGCCGGCATACATGAAAGAACGCCCCAGAGAGACTATACCTTCTCCCTGTTCAAACTCGCCATATCCTGTTTGACAGGCAGATAAGACAACCATAGTAGAATTCAGGTTCAAATTGGAGATCTCATGGGCCTGCAAAAAATTATCCTCATGATGTTCCCGGTTCTCTGTAAATGCAAGACTTGATAAAATAGGATGTCTGCTATCCTGTATGCCGTGCATTGCAAGATGAATAATCGAGTAACCTGTGGCATTTTCTTTGAAGTATCTTTCGTTGGCAGCCATGCCGTAAAGAAATTTTCCGTGAAAGTTTTCTGCTAAATCTGCTACCTCTTCACTCCCGGCAGGTATGGAAATCAGCGTTTTTCTTAGATTAAATTCATTTGGAAGCCTGATACTGAGTAATGATGAATCTACTTTGGGATATGTCGCTGCAAAGGCGAATATTTTACCATTGTCATGAATATCCTCTTTATTCAGGTTTTCTTTCATCAGGGTTGCTGAATAATTATAACTGATACTGTATTGGTTAATCAAATAGGATAATTCTTTGTAATTCCTAAACGGAGTCGCTTGTTGCGTTAGAAAGATTTCAAAGGGCAGCTTCCCCAGTTCCCCATCTGTCACTATTATCAGCTTTTTTATTTTTACGTCATTTATGGCAACCGATAGTATATTCTTATAAAACCAGTAGGCTGCCTTTGTGTAATTACTATAGGATTCTTCTTGCTTATTAAGAATGTATTCGTAATCTGTTAATGTCTTTTTTAGTAATTTTATTTTTCTTTTTATTTCTAAACCCTATACAGATAATGGATAAACTACGATTTTTTCTTTACTTATGCTGAAAAGATATACTATGCTATCGGTCATGAAATATTCAAGGAGTACGGATTCTGCATCCAGTAAATTTTGAATTTCCTTACAGCTTGCTGTGATGTCCAGATTTTTTGAAATATAATATTGGGGATATGCGGTTTTTATATGATTCTCGAAGACATTTATTTTTAATTCCAAATCAGCCATCTTGCTGATAAATTCCTTTCTTTCTTCCTTGTTTTTTATTAAAGTTTCCTTTTTCTGAAGCTGAGAGAGCTGATTTTGTAGATAATTGTCATATTGAACAATAGAATCAGGCAGGTTTTCCGATTTTCCGGCACGGTAGGATTTGATGGCATCTGTAAGGAGAACAGATTTGTTTAATTCTGAATAACGGAATGCTTCTCTGATGTAGGGTTCTTTCTTTAATAAAATAGAGGTTTCTATACCGTGTTGTACAAAGATGTTGTTTATTTCAAGAGCCCGAAGTTTATCCTCTTTGTTAAAAAGATCTTTACAGGTTTTTTTGTTTAACTGAATGGCAGCTTTTACGGCAAGGTAGCGTTGATGCAGTATTTTGTTGGAGCCCTCTTTTTCATACTGTTGCTTGAGGATAATCAACAGAGTGACCATCAGTTCATTGGCAAATGGCATAGAGTAGTATTCGTAATGATGTAAGTTTCTTAAATCTGAAAAATTAAAATTACTGTCAATTCCTTTACAATTGGCATCTAAACCCTTGATACAAAAATGATAGGCAAGGTCAAGTTCACCTGTCTTAACATGGAGGTTGGCTATAGCAAGGAGACCCGCAGCATAATCCGGATGTTCATTACCGAATAGCTGATATCTGATTTTGTTGGCCTCCAGGTAAAGGGTTTCTGCCTTTTTATTTTGCCCGATATCTTTGTAAAGTTGAGCGAGGTTGTTTAAATCAAGGGCGTAATTTGGATGAACAATTCCAGTTGCAGCAGAATCAATATATTTTGCCTGCAAGAATAATTCCTCAGCCAGTTTGTATTTTCCTTTCTCGCTGTATAATTCTGCAAGATTATTCAGACCTGTTGCATATTCAGGGTGATGCTTACCCAATATTTCAGCCTTTATTTCCTGTGACTGCAAATAAAGGATTTCAGCTTTTTTTAACTCCCCGTTTTTTTATACAATACTGCTAGGTTATTCAGGTTGGTAGCATAAAAACTGCTTTTTTTTCCAAAGTTTTTTAAATAAATATCCCTGGATTTTAAATAGAGTATTTCTGCTTTCCTGTAAGAACCCATCTGAATATACAAATAGGCAAGATTGTTTAAACTTATTGCATAATCAGGATGTTCTACCCCAAGTAAAGAAGCCTGAATATCCATTGACTGCAACTGATATTTTTCCGACTTTCTGTATTCCCCGGTTTTTTGGTACAAAACTGCAAGATTGTTGATCAGCATAGCATAATCAGAACCTTTCATCCCGCTGTTATTACCTATTATGTTCTTTGCCTCTGTATACATGGCTTCCGCTTTATTATAGGCAGCGGTTTCACTATAAAAGAAGGCAAGATTACAGCTGTATTCAGCATATAAGGAATCGGTATTACCAAATTCTTCTTTTGCTTTCTTTCTGCCTGCCTGCATAATAGGGATAGCATTAAGGTAGTTGCCCTCAGAATATTCAATGTACATTAAACTGTCAATTTCTGAATAACTTAGCAATGTAAAATCTTGTTGCGCAAGGATATGAACCTGAAATAACAGGGTTGAGATAAAGAGACAGGAGAACCTTTGAAAAAACAATCGTTTTTTCAAAAAAATCAGTGGGTGTAGAGCTTGCATGGGTTTGTCTGAGTTTTTGGGTAAAAAGTAAATCTATTTCATGAGGGTTGTTTTTTGTTGTTGTGTTCTGTGTTCCTATTCGATTGATAGATAGCATGCTCTGTATATAATATACAAAAAATACAGGGAAATTCAAGTGTTTTTTCATCTGTTTTTATAACGTATATTTTATTGTTTTATTTGTTTGCTGCCTTTTTTGTATTTGAACTTTAAAATCATAGATAAACTGTTCTTTTTGTATTTAAATTGTCAACTACCGTCTCAAAATTATCTTTTCTTTGTTTTTGGTCAAACAGCAGGCATTAATATTTGGGATTGCGGAGGAATAGTAATATTTTCAAGCCCTCTTAATTTTAATAATTCTATTTAATCTCTAATATATCTCATGAGAATCCTCCACACTGCCGACTGGCACATTGGTAAAGTTTTGCACAAACATTCCCTTGTTGAAGAACAGTCTCTTTTTCTCAATTGGCTACTCCAAATCATTAAATCCGAGTCCATAGATCTCTTGATGATTTCAGGAGATATCTTCGACCTCGCTAACCCATCAGTAAAAGACCGCGGTGTTTATTATCAGTTCCTTAAAAAACTCATAGGGGCCGATATCAAAATAATCATTACCGGAGGCAATCACGATTCTGTAGGCGTTCTCAACGGACCCCGAGAAATTCTGGATATGTTAAATGTCTCGGTTGTCGGTGGCGCTACTACAGATATTGAAGAGGAACTGATCGAAATAAAAAATAAAAACGGTGAAATTGAATTGGTGGTCGCTGCAGTGCCCTTTCTCCGTGACCGGGATCTTAGAAGCTTATCTTCGGACAAGAAATTCGAGAAAAGAGAAGATGCCATCAGCGCAGGTATCAGAATTCACTATGCAAAACTCGCGGAATTATGCATGGATAAATATCCTGATTTGCCCATAATTGCTATGGGGCACCTCTATGCAAGGGGAGTGCAGATAAGCGATAGTGAACGTGAAATTCATGTCGGCAATGCCGCGGCGGTAACTTCGGATGTCTTTCCTGAGGTCTTTGATTACGTGGCCTTAGGACATATCCACAAGCCACAGATAATCAACAAAAATAAAATGATCCGCTATTCTGGTTCGCCCGTTGCACTTAGCTTCTCGGAAAAGGAAGATAATAAACTGGTGCTGATTATTGATTGTAATGACGGAAAGTTATCTGAACCCGAAGTACATTATGTTCCTAGAGAAAGAGAATTAAAAAAGTTTTCCGGAACACTCAAGGAGGTTAAGCAGAAAGTGGTTGAATATGAAAATAAATTGAATTTAGCGGCCTTTATAGAATTGGATATAAAAGAAAAGATCAGAGATGTCAATATTATCTCTCAGGCAGATGAATTTGTCTTTCAGTTTATCGATAATGTAGATTTCAGAATCCTGAAACACAGAATTGAATTTGAACAAAAAGACCTTAATACGGCTGATCTGTTCAAAGAAGGAGTAGAAATTGAAGACCTGGACATCAAAGAGGTCTTTGCTAAAAAAATGGAGGCGGCAGCAAAATCAAAGGAGGATATGGGTATGCTGATGGAGGTCTTTCAGGAATTAATTGATTTGCACAACGAAAAAGAACAGGGATGAAAATTATCAGTATAGAATTTGAAAATATCAATAGCCTCAAGGGAGTTCATCGCGTGGACTTTGACAAACAACCTCTATCCGAAAGTGGTATCTTTGCTATCACAGGTCCTACAGGTTCCGGCAAATCTACTCTGTTGGATGTTATTACCCTAGCTTTGTTTAATAAAATCCCAAGGTTTTCTTCTGTCTCAAAAAATGAAATTACTAAGAATGGGGTCCAAGCTTGAGATTTAACACGCCCAATGGAATGGGTTTCATTCTGAACGGATGCCATATGGACGCAAATAGAGCGAAGCGAGCCAAGCGAGGCTCAGGCGAGCTTGAGGCTCCACACTCTACACATAAGACATGCTGAAATCTACACATAACACATGCTAACGTCTCCACATAAGACATGCTGACATCTGCACATAAGACATGCTAAATTCTACTGCCGATGTCAAACGGTTCCGTGGGCAAATGTTTCAGTAAGAGAACTAAAGAGACATCGCCATATATATATAT
>CAJQOX010000292.1 GCA_905480075.1 uncultured Aureispira sp.
CCAAAGATAGTTGTAGGGAGAGGTAGCACCCGATACAGAGACCGTCAGCTGACCATCTGTGTCGCCGAAGCAGGAAACATGAATCGCCGTAAAGGTCGGGGCATTGAAAGCCGCAGGTTCGTCCACCTGAATACAGGTATCGATAAAGCAACCGATAGAATCTGTCACAGTTACACAATGCAGACCAGCAGGCAAGCCTGTAGCCGTTGAGGTAGTCTGACCATCCGACCAGGAATAGTTGAAGCCCCCGAGACCTCCACTGACATTGATAGAAGCCGTACCATCAGAACCCGTATTGCAGGAAATATCTGTTTTTGACACAGTAAAGCTCATCGGGAAAGACTGAATATTTATTGTTACAATTGAATCACAGCCATCAACGGTAGGAAAGTTGAAAGTTGTGGAAGTCCCGGCCTGAAGAAACTGAAGATTAAACAGCAGACTGTCGCCGGCACAGATTACCGTGTCGATAGTTGTGTTAAAGGTGTCTAATCCTGAAATATTTACTATAATTATCGAATCACAACCATTAATTGTCAGTAGATTGAAAACGGTAGTGGTATTTGGCAGTAGTTGTAGACCAGAAAAGGCGAGACTGTCGCCCAGACATACGGTTGTGTCGATTGTTATATTAAAGGTATCCAATCCGGTGACTGTGACTATAACAAAGGAATCGATATTTAAAATTGAAGTGAATGTAAAAGTATCAATAGTGTTTGGAGGTATATTATTTCCCTGATAAACAAAGAAACCCCCTGAACAGATACTGGTATCAATAAAAGAAGTGACCGAACAGGTATCAACAGTAATAGTGAAACTATCGACAGAAAAGCAGCCGGTGGAGTTATTTACAACTCCTGTGTAAGTAGTTGTATTATCAGGGAAGAAATCCGGTGTGGAACAATTATTACAGCTGATCGATTGATTAGGGAACCACTGATAAAATAAAGTATTATCAAAGACTAAGCTAAGCGTGTCCCCAAGACAAATTGTTGTATCCACAACTGTCAAAAGACCTATTGAATCATAATTAACAATAATACTGTCACGCAATGTATCACCGCATACAGTAATCACTTCTACATGATACAATCCTGCTTCATCGGCAGTAATTACAGAATCTATAAATCCGTTCTGCCATAAATAACTGTTAAATCCACCGCCTGCGTTTAGGAGAATCACACCGTTTTCACAAAGTGTAGTGTCAGGCCCGAGATCCAGCGAGTCGGTATTAGGAAAAGGAGTAACAGCAATATCTGTTGTATCCTGAATTGTTCCGGTGTTAGGGTCGTCAGAAAAGGCAGTATCTGCAATTGTCATAGTTGCAGAAAGATTTGACAGGAAAGCCATGTTTCTATAAATAGTATCAGGGTAAACACAAGGAATAGTTACATCAATAGTAAAAGAGTCCAAACCGGGCTGAATACTGTCGATAGTGAAGATAGCAGAAGTGGCGCCTGTAATCGCTGTGGCCCCTATAGAAACCCCAAAGAGATTCTGAGGTTCAGAAGCCCATATCAGCCCTGTGTTAAGAAAATCATTGAACTGTACATTATTTGCAACAAGACTTGTCCTGTTAAATATTTTGAAAGTATAGGTAAAAGTATTTCCAGCCTGAACAGTAAGTGGCGCTTCTTTTGTAAGTTCTACACCAAATGGACAGGAACAGCCATCATTTGTACTTACTCCGGGGCCAGTCCCCAAGGGGGTAATTACACCGGTAGCAGGATCAATTTTCGCCAGAGACTCCTGACCAGTAGCGGTGATAGTTGCGTCATCACCATAAGCAATTATATCTCCCTGAGCATTAAAATATAAAGCTCCGAAGCTGGAAAACTGAGCGCTTGCCGGACCAATCAGTACACTTGCAGCGGTTGTCGGGTTCAGACTGAAAAGCCTGTCCTGATTAGTTTCGAAACCATAAATGAGCCCATCTGCAGGGTTATAGGCAATGTCTGCTGCTATTCTCCCTGTAAAACCTACTAGTGTAGCTGTCAAAGTATTAATATCTATTGTATATAAATTCTGACTAGCTCCGGTTACATAATAATTGCCATTTGCATCCATACATCCCGCATAATTAGATCCCGCCATACCAGTAACATTACCAAGATAAGTGGCTACTCCCTGCGTATTTATTCGATAAAGTTGGTAGGGAGCAATATTATTAATTCCATAAATAAAGTTATCAAGCGGATTATACGCAATGGAATTAATACTTGAAACCAATCCGTTTGTTGTCAAATTGGAAATATGCGAAAAAACAACAGGGTTATCAAAAACCTCATACATAACCATAAATCCAGCACTGTCTATCGTCTGGAAAAAGCTGCCATCACAAACAAAACTACTGCAATTGGAGATATTGGTAAAATCAAAAATGCATTCAGGATTCGGACAAAGCGCCTGTCCGTAAAAAACAGCATTAGGGAAGCTAAGTCCTGTAGTATCTCTCAAGCCATAAACAAGACTGGTGTCTGCACAGAATTTAATGGTATCAGGGCATTGAGTGATCACAAAACTTTCCACAACGGCACCACTGCTGTCTGTAATTTCAACAGTATAGGGTACTGTATCGCAGTTGTTATTGCAATCCATTCTCTGTATCACAAGTTCCACTTCTCTGAACTGAGTAGATAAATAATTAAATCCATCTATCTGATCCGGTAAAGCCCTTGCCTGTCCGGCTATGATATTGATGTTTGGTTCAGTAACAGAAGATATATCAATATTTGAAGGGACGAGATTCTGAGGCATAAAATTATTAGGGTCAGGGATTACATAGAGAGTGGAAGAAGACCTCTTGGTATAATATAAATTGCCATCATAACAGGACTCTATGCTTACAATTCCATCCCATGAATTAAGACAATTAGAATTTGAAGTGAGACAACCACCACCAGTGTTCAGATTAAGTCCACTCGGTACGGTTTGCACCTGTAACCTTAGCTCCAAAGGGCTTTGATTAAGGTCTATCTGTCCTAAATAAGTAAGATTAGACGTCCCCCCTCCTACATAGCCCCCAGAAGTAAAGTACAGAAACCTACCATTAGGGCTGAATTCTACATTATTCACTTTTCGTTCCATATTTCTTAAAAACCCAAGTGGATAGGTCGCATTGAGTGCCAACACATCAACAGCACCAGATATATTAAGTATATTAGACTGATCATTTGCGGTACCGTCAGGCTGTAAAACCAAATCCCCAAGACTGATAGTCTGAGCAGAAGTATTATTGAATAAAGCAGCATCAAATACCACCAAATCCGTAAAGTTAGTCGATTGGTTTCTGCATACCACAGCTATTCTGTCTTCCGTAGGGCTGAGTTCTATCGGGGAACTAGCTATAGTCAAGGACCACCAGGTAGCAGGAACTGTTCCGGTATTGGCATCAAAAGCAATTCCTGAATTTGTAATCAGGAAGCGGTCCAATGAAATTGTATTGACATTCGGTGTCCGCCTGCAAAGATACAGATGATGTTGATTGGTTAAACCACCGGCAGTTCTTGATACTGCAGCACCGTCTGTATAGGTTTGAGCAATACCACCTCCGTCGAGCAAAGGAATGTCTCTCTGAACAACATTCAAAAGTCCCCCCCCCGCATACTGAACTCTTGAAAAAAGCCAGTTGGCAGCTGTATATCCGGCATTATTGGCAGGAGCTCCTACATCTGTTGTCCATTTTTTGTATATAATAAACCATTCATCATTGGTCTGAGGTACTTTTATTACCTGAATCTCATGTCCACCTCTTACTGCATCGAGTCCGGGAGCGTTTGCTGTGGTATTATTTAGTAAAGGGGTTCCATCATCAGCAAAAATGAATAAATTATTGGAATTGCCGGACCCGGTATGCAATACATAAAATGCCAGCTGTCCACATTCATTGAAGGCAGCACCTGTCTGCCCTCCGTTTGTAGTAGTTGTAGTGGGAATATTTGAAACTACAGGAGTAGTATCACGCCAATCCACGATCTGAGGAATTACATTTCCGCTAACGGCAAGTGGCCATACCGGTAAACCTGTTTGTGCCAGACCGGAAGGAACAACGGTAATAACTGTAGCAGCAGTAGTATCTGTGCAGCTACCGTCAGTTGCTACCAGAAAGACATCATAGGTCCCAATTATCGGAAAAGTAAAATTGAAAGAAGTACCTGTACCCTGCAGGACGTTATTTACAAACCATTCATAAGAGGTTGCACCGATAGAATTATTTGTAAATAAAACTACATCATTTGGCGAAACCTGTGTGCTGCTTTGTGTGAAGGCCGCCTGTGCAGCACAATTTACGGTTATAGTTACAGAATCGCGGATAGTACAATTCGGATCGCCATTCGAAGCTTGCAGGACTATACTAAATGTGCCGGGTGTATTAAATGTCTGACTGCTGTTAAAAGTAGTTGCGAAGGATGTACCATTATTAAACCACTCAAAAGAAACCCCATTAGTAGTGGTATTGGTAAAATTGACCAAAGTTCCTGTAGTAACTGTAGTGGCAGAAGCAGTTAACCCTATATTAATAGGAGTTGCACAAGGAGGCTGACAACCATTTGAATTGAGTAAGGATGCCCGTTGACCTGTAATAAAGAAATGCATGCGAACCTTCTGCCCTGCAGTAAAACGGTCATAACAAGCAAGGGTTGAATAATCCATATAATTTTCAATCTGATCATTCTGATCCCCTAAACCTCCGCTGCCAACCGGACGAAAAGGATTGTTGACAGATAAATCATCTTCATCAGTAGTGCAGGAATTGGAAGTGGCTATACAGGGAATATGTGCTGTGGTATTATCCGGAGGGGTGTCACAGACCTTATCTCCGTCAGCAAGGCAATCGTTATTCGGACATCCTGCCTGAAAGGTATGAAACAGTCCCAGGTAATGTCCCATTTCATGAACGAGCACCTTTGAATTATCAGTAGTAGTACCCATGTAATTGGCCTCTATGACAATCCCGTCATTATTATTTCCGTGAGAAGAAGGGAAATAGGCATATCCTGCTACTCCACCTTGTATATCATTGACTACCCATATGTTTACATAATTCAAAGGATTCCAACGGATCAGGTTTTTGAGCGCCAGGTCCTGCGTATTCATATTCATGCTTGTCAATGTGGAAACAGTATTTGTGATACCGTTGGTGGTATTGCCCGCAGGGTCACGTTGCGCAAGACAAAACTGTACTTCCACATCCACTCCCGTAGCAGGATTATAGACTCCCACATTGGCAAAGGCATCATTAAGATGTTGAATCGCATCTGTAACCAGTGTATTTGGAATATTTCCAGGGCCATTGTTATGAACTACATGTACTACCACAGGGATAGTATAAAGAGCCTTGCCGAAAGCAGGGTAACCTTTCTGAAGCATACTGTAGAGTTGCTGTTCAAGTTGATCCTGCAATTGAATCTCCTGTTGAGACAGATTAGATTGCAGGGAGTCAAACCCGCAGAATCCACCATTAGGAGGTGCATTCAGATGTGTATGATGAATATGGTCTGTATGATTGCATCCGGTATGCTCTGATTCCTGAGAATTTATAAAAAACAAAGTTGCCGGAATTGCAAGAATAATACTACTGACAAAAAGGAGGAAAGATTGTCTCATAGAGAATATGTTATAGGTAAATTTAAATTAGATTGACCTTCTGTAAAGGGGAAACTCAATAAATTAATAATTTTTTTTCACATCACCAATTATTGTATACTGTGAATATGAATTACCATTTTTATATAAATGAATTTTGTTTTTTTAATAAACGGACATTACTATTAACAGAACGTTAAAAAGTGAAAAATATATATGAAAGATGGTAAGAATTATCGGATAGCTGGATAAATAAAAAAGATTATTGGAGTGTGATCAGATTCCTTAGATTGTACAAATAACAGAACAATAGTAATTGAAAAAAACAGAGAACGGATAAGAATCTGTAAAGAAGACTTCATAAGGTACGAATTAAATAATTATTTTGTATTTCAAAGCAAAAAAGACCATTGTGGGTTTATTTACACTCAATTTATACATGATTTGTAAATGGTAGCTTTCATATGGTACCCGACAACTAAAAGAAGTTCAGATTAATTGATGTTTTTAATCAACTCAGGTGATTTTTTAATAAATAGCCCTGTCCATTTTGTAAAAACATTAAACCGAAGTACTTTGAATTTAAGATATATTAGTAGATTGTCAGCATTATCAGATAAATGGCAAAAGCAAGACTTATGACAAGAAATATATTTTATACCCTGATTGCCATAATTGCTGTTTTTATAGGCTGTTTTCTGCTATATACTCCAAAACAGAAAAACACGCCTTCAAAAGACAGGCTGTCCGATAGTTTGCAAACAATCATAGCACCTGTTTATCCTGAACCCTACAAAGGTATATTTACAGACAGTCTTAACGTTAAATATGAAATTGAAATATTAAACGCGAGTTTTCTTCATAATAACATGCGCAATTATTACGGAGACAGTGCCCCTTCACAACTAAGTATTATATGGCAACATCATCTTGGAATCGGCACGACTAAGGTTGGTTCCGAGCTTAAAACATGGGCAGGTGCAGGATGGACGGGACAACCCCTCATGGTAGTTGAAAACGGCAAAAAATTTCTTATACAGGGGGCCTATGATCATCACCTGAAAAAAATTGATGCAGCAACAGGAGATACAATATGGCAATATCTGTACGACGATGTAATAAAGGGTACCGGAAGCATATGGATTAATCACAAAGCAAAACATCTGAAAGATTTCTGCATTATTCTTCAGGGAAGCCGGGCTGGCAAAAGCACCTATTCAAGTACAATTCCCAGTTACAGGGCAATCTCTTACTTTACAGGAGAAGAGTTGTGGCGCTTAAACAGCAGCAAAACATCAAGCTATAGCAGGGACGTGGATGCCTCAGCCCTTCTGTTGCACGACACAGCCTACATTGGATTGGAAAACGGTATTTTTACAATATTCAACCCGAATCCTGATTCTGCAACTATCCGCAGAAAAATGTTGCAACCTGAAATTTATAAAAATAATGATACTTTATATTTGAAAAAGGACAAAAAGCTGCACAGGGGTAATTTAGTAACTGAGGCCTCTCCTACCTTGCTTGGGCATCACATATATATCGCTTCGGGATCCGGACATGTTTGGGGATACAATCTTCACAGCAGAAAAATTGACTGGGATTATTACATAGGTTCTGATATTGATGGGTCTCCTGTTGTTACTGATGACAGCTGCCTGCTTATAGCAGTGGAAAAACAATACATTGATGGCAATGGGGGGGTGTTGAAGTTAGATCCAAGAAAGGAGGCAAAGGATGCGGCTGTCTGGTTTTTTCCAACCGAAAACATAATTTATGCTACCTGGCAGGGTGGAATTATTGGTTCTGTGGCGGTCAATTATCAGTACAGAAAGGAGAATCAGGCAAGTATAGCAGCCTTTACCGCTATTGATGGATTTTTGTATGTAGTGGATTGTAAAAATCTGGCTTCTTCAGATTCTTTCCCTTCTTACGATAAGAACAAATTATTGCCTGTCCCTAAACTTCTCTACAAATACGAAACGGGACCTTCAATATCAACTCCTTTGATAATTAAAAATAAAATTATTGCAGCAACTTATAGCGGAACTTATTTGTTTGAATTTGACAAAGATAACAATTTTGAACTCATAGATAAAGCAAGTATTCGTTGTGAATCCACCCCGTTTGTTGACAATGGAAGAGTTTATGTAGCATCAAGGAATGGTTTTTTGTATTGCCTTGGAGTAAAAGACAGCATAGTAATTAAGGATGTTTTGGAGTAAAAAATAGCTTTAAACTCTTATTTAAACTGTACATTATATAGATAAAAAACAGCTTGTACCTTATAAACAATCAAAGCTATTTGGTATTTTTGTACTTCCCCACCATATTCTCTCTCATTGGATGAAAAAAATAAAAAAATGAAAAGCAATTTATTGCACCTTATATGTTGTCTGTTGTTTTGGTCATTTACAACAATTAATGCACAGGAATGGTCAGAAAAAATGAAGGACCGATCCAGCAATGTAAATGATATTATCAATGATTTTAATAACAGCTGGGGAAACCGGCCTTATCAGAGAGGCTATGGCTGGAAACAATTCAAACGCTGGCAGGATTTCTGGGAACCGAGAGTATATCCGCATGGTATTCGACCACCACATAACCATGCATGGAAAGAACACAAAAACTTTCAGAGAACTTACCCTCATGTTTCTTCAGCTTCAAGGGCATCGAACTGGACATCTATGGGGCCCTCATCCTGGACTACCAACTCCTATAATCCCGGCTTGGGTAGGGTAAATGTGGTTGCGGAAGACCCTAACGACCCTAACACAATTTATATAGGTGCACCCTCCGGAGGTTGTTGGAAATCTACAGACGCCGGAAGTACGTGGACAGTATTAACCGATGATTTCCAGTCTTTGGGAGTTTCTGCAATTGCTGTAGATTATACAAACAGTAACACAATTTATATAGGTACCGGAGACGATGATGGTGGAGATACCTATAGCATAGGTATGTTTAAAAGCATTGACGGTGGTGCAACTTGGAATGAAGTTAATCCTTCATCTTCTTCCATTTTTGGCAATAAAATTCATAAAATTATAATCCACCCTACCAATAACAACACCATATTCACGATTGCCACTTCCGGATGCCACAAAAGTACTGACGGAGGGAATACCTGGACATTATTACAAGCAGGACAATGGATGGATATGGAACTCAAACCCGGCGACCCGAACACTATTTACCTTTCTGCTAAAACTTTCTACAAATCTGTTGACGGAGGAAACACCTGGTCTTTTATCAATACCGGACTACCTGTTTCATTCGACATTAACCGTTCAGAAATTGCTGTAAGTGCTGCAAATCCGGATTATGTCTACTTTTTATGCGGTAAAAACAGTAATTCCAGCTTTTATGGTCTCTACCGATCAGAAAATAGCGGGACTTCCTTTACTTTACAGGCAAACAGCCCTAATATATTTGCTTATGACATGACCGGAGCAGATGTAACTTCCGGACAAAGTTGGTATGACATGGCCCTGACAGCCTCACCCACAAATGCCGAAGAAATTTATGTGGGCGGTATCAATGTTTGGCAATCATTAGATGGTGGGATTACTTATAACATCAAATCACATTGGGTATACCCTTCTTCAGTAGGGTATGTTCATGCAGATATCCATACATTGGAATTTTTTGGAAACCGACTATATTGCGGCAGTGACGGAGGTATATTTAAATCAACAAATAATGGTCAGAACTTTACCGATCTGACCTCAGGTCTCAATATAACACAATTTTACAGCATAGGCAGTTCAGAACAAGTGCCACATAAAGTAATCGGAGGCACACAGGATAACGGAACAAACATTATGGAGAATGGTTCATTATTGCATATCCGGGGAGCAGACGGGATGGTTTGTCTGATTTCACCCAATGATTCTTTGGTGATGTACAGCAGTTCACAATACGGAAATTTTAAACGTTCAGATGACGGTGGAAATAATTTTCAGAATATATTCCCTACAGAAGCCGGCAACGGGGCCTGGGTTACCCCTATGGTTATCAACCCTCAGGATAACGATATGTTATTGGCAGGGTATAGTGAAGTGTATTTTTCACTCGATAAGGGTATGACGGATACTAAAATTTCTAATTTTAATGTCGGGATGATAAAAAATCTGGCAATAGCACCTTCTGCAGGATATACACATTTCTATGCCGGGACAAATAATATTTTGTATGCTACGTACAATTCAGGCCAAAACTGGACAAACATAACTTCAGGTTTGCCTCCTGCTGCCATGACATCCGTAACTGTACACCCAACTGACCCCTTGCACCTATGGGTGACTTTTTCAGGATATCAGTCCGGCAACAAAGTTTTTGAATCGGAAGACGGTGGTGCTTCATGGACAAACATAAGCGGCAACCTCCCAAATCTGCCAATTAACTGCCTGGAATATCAAACCGGAGGAGGAATTTATGTCGGAACAGATGTGGGAGTTTATTACAAAGATGATATTTTGGCAGGGTGGCAACAATTTATGACTGGATTGCCCAATGTAATTGTCAGGGATCTGGAGATTAACTATACTGCAGGAAAAATCAGAGCAGGCACCTATGGCAGAGGACTTTGGGAGTCACCTTTGCAAGCGCCTGTTACCACACCACCTACTGCCAATTTTTCTTATAGCAGCAACCAGGTTTGTTCATCAGATTCAATAGAATTTACAGATTTATCGATAGACCATGCAGCTGGATGGACATGGTATTTTCCGGGAGGAAACCCTTCTTCATCGTCACTAAGTCATCCTAAAGTTGCCTATTCTGCTTCCGGGATTTATAATGTAACATTAATAGTACAAAACCCTATTGGCCCTGACACAATAATCAAGGCTGTGCCTGTAGATTTTCAGCCCAATGAATTACAATTTGACCTTCAGCTTGACAATAACCCTATAGAAGTATCCTGGAATTTGAAAAAAGACAATGGCACAACTATTTTCAGCAGTCCCACGTTTGCTTATTCAGGACAGGACAGTCAACTTATACAGCATGATTTTTGTCTTGATTCCGGATGTTATATTCTTACTATGATAGACCTTGGAGGTAACGGGTTATGTTGTTCCAATGGAATAG
>CAJQOX010000293.1 GCA_905480075.1 uncultured Aureispira sp.
TATGAAGTTAATGAAGCCTTTGCTGCTGTTCCCCTCAGGTTTATGGAAGATATGGGCGTTGACCACAGTATTGTAAACGTGAATGGTGGCGCAATTGCATTAGGACATCCTTTGGGAGCTACAGGTTGTATTCTAATGGGAACTGCCCTGGACGAACTCGAAAGAAGGGGATTGAGCACTGCTTTGATTACACTTTGTATAGGTGGTGGTATGGGCATTGCCACAATTATAGAAAGAGTATAGTTGGGACTTTACCTTATAATTCCGAACCGAAAAATGAAAAAATAATAACAGAAGTTAAGGGGGTAAATTCCCTGTATTTTATTTGATGGTATAGAAACTCACTAATCTTTTATAATGGCTGCATTGATTTTTACTGCTGTTTTATTTATCTCTATGCTTATTTCTGTTTTTATCTAACCAATAATACAAAAATCAGGACAAGTTTCCTGATATTAAAAATTAATAAAATGGAATCTACAATAATAAAAAATGATCTCTTGGAATGTGCAGTGGATGCCGATGGTATTGCTACAATCACTATTCATATGGTCAATGAGTCAACTAATTTGTTCAGTATTGACTTTATCAGATGCTACCTTGATACGGCTAAACAAGCTGTTGAGAACCCTGAAGTAAAAGGAGTTATTGTCACTTCGGCACACAGGGATTTTATGGCAGGAGCTGATCTGAAATTCCTGAGTAATCCTCCGGAAGATAAAAACGAACTTTTTCAGGGAATTCTTGAAGTTCACAAAGGCTTCAGAGCTGTTGAACAGGCTGGGAAACCTTTTGTGGCAGCTATTAACGGAACGGTGCTGGGAGGAGGATATGAATTGGTGTTGACCTGTCACCACCGTATTGCGATAAACAATCCTAAACACCGGATTGGTTTACCTGAAGTTAATCTGGGACTTTTGCCCGGTGGCGGTGGAACTCAACGTCTGACTTATCTTATTGGAGTGCCAAAAGCAACAATGTATATCCTGCAGGGGCGTCAGTTCAGGCCTGCAAAAGCTAAACAGGAAGGATATATTGATCAGTTGGTGGACAGTCAGGAAGAATTGACTTTGGCGGCCAAAAAATGGATTCTCGAAGTGGCCAACTCCACTCAACCCTGGGACGACAGATCATATAAGATTCCGCAGGGTGGGCTGATGACAAAATCGGGTGCGGAGACTATGATAGGTGGTATTGGAAACCTGCGCAAAAAAACCCACGGAAATTATCCGGGGGCAAAATATGCAATGGCTTGTATTCATGATGGTATCGGACTCCCTATTGACAGGGGGCTGGAAGTGGAGGCGAGATATTTTGTTAAGGCCTTTTATTCCAAAGAAGCTCAGAATTTAATTCGTACTGGTTTCTTCGCAATTAACGAGGCTAAAAAAGGGAAACTGAAACCTGAAGGGTATGATTTCTACAAAGTTAACAAAGTTGGTGTTCTTGGTGCAGGAATGATGGGGGCAGGAATTGCCTATGTTTCCGCAATGGCGGGGATGGATGTGGTTCTGAAGGACCTGAGTGTTGACAATGCCGAAAAAGGAAAAGGCTATTCCAAAGATCTTTTACAGAAAAAAGTATTCAAAGCCAGAATGTCGAAAGACGAAATGCAGAATATCCTGAACAAAATTACCCCTACAGACAAGGCGTCAGACCTTAGTGGTTGTGACCTCATCATTGAAGCGGTTTTTGAAGACCTGGATATAAAGGCAAAAGTAACCAAAGAAGCGGAAGCAGAAATTGATAATAATAAAATCTATGCTTCAAATACCTCTACAATTCCTATCACTTTACTGGCTGAAGCTTCAGAAAGACCCAAAAATTTTATAGGAATGCATTTCTTCTCTCCTGTGGATAAAATGCCTTTGGTAGAGTTGATAACGGGTAAGGAAACTTCTGATTATGCAATTGCTGCTGCTGTAGATTATGTAACTCAGATTGGTAAAATTCCAATTGTTGTAAATGACAGCCGTGGATTTTTTACCTCAAGAGTGTTCAGTACCTTTACCTGTGAAGGCGCTTTGATGCTTTTGGAAGGGGTGCCGCCTGCTTTAATTGAAAATGTTGCAAAAAGGGTGGGTATGCCGGTCGGTCCCCTGGCTATTACGGATGAAATTTCTCTCACCCTGCCCCTGCATATTATGAAGGCCTCTAAAGAACTTTTAAATGATGCTACTCAAAAATTATTTGACTTATATACCAAAATGGCTATTGAAAATGGCCGGGAAGGAAAAAAATGTGGCAAAGGCTTCTATGATTATCCTAAAGGGGGGAAAAAACATCTGTGGGAGGGTTTAAAAGAAATGTTTCCTTCAGACCTTAATTACCTTGATGCCGGAACAGTTGGTAAAAGAATGTTGCACATTATGGCCCTCGAATCCTACAGATGTCTGCAGGAAGGGGTGCTTAAAACAACTACTGATGGTGATGTTGGTTCTCTTACGGGTTTCGGATTTCCTCCTTTTACTGGTGGGGTGTTCTCCTATATTGACTTTGTTGGTGTGGATGTTTTTGTAAAGGAATGTGACGATTTTGCAGCGCGTTTCGGGGCACGTTTTGCTATTCCTGATACATTGAGAAAGATGGCTGAAGACGGAAAAACATTTTACTGATCAGCGGTTTTAATAGTATGATTTATGCAGGGACTTAATGAGTCCCTGCTTTTTTTATCCCAATGCTTCAAATGACCGACAAACAACGGTTCCTATTTCGCTACAGCTAAAAATTACTAAATATGAATCATCTGACATCAGCGAGTATACAATGGAATTATCTGTTCTGACTTCAAGTGGTTCTCCAAGAATCTCCATTAAATCAAAGGGGGACATTGTCTGAAGTGCATTGTCTTCATCCACACAGGAAGGAAGTAAATCCTCCAGCCTTTCAAAAATGTGTTTCCTGTCTGACCCTTTCAGGGATTTGAAATTTATGCAGAGATTTATTATTCCTTTGTTCAGCTGACTCTTATTGAACAGAGGCTGAGGTATTAATTGTATCAAATGTTCATTTTTGTTTGAAATATTAATCTCCTTTTCTGTAGTATATGAACCTGAATTATTACATGATAGAATCATTCCTGAAAGAAGAAATGAATACATTATTTTTTTTATAAACATTGCTCTATATTTTTATTGTATAAATATAAAAAAAACTGAATAGGATTTATTAATTAAAAAATTACTTTTGATAAATAAAAAGATTGAAGTATTTTTATTTATCGATAACTTCATCATAACCCAAATTAACATTCAATATGAAAAATCTGTATAATTCTGATGTAAAGGAAGAAATTATAAACAGAATAGAACAATTAAATCATGAATCTCTTGCAAAATGGGGGAAAATGAATGTGGCACAAATGATGTCACATTGTGCTGGGGGAATGAAGATGGCTGCAGGGGAGATAAATTTACCTCGCATCTTTATGGGGAGAATAATTGGCCCGCTTGTCAAAAAAGGCTATTATGATGATAGCAAAACCCCGAAGGGGCTGATGACAGCTAAGGCACTGAAGATGACGGATGAAAAGGATTTTGAAAAAGAAAAAAAAGAACTGCTGAAATGGGTACATAATTTTTGTGATGCCGGACCGGAAAAATGTACTAAAACACCACATCCTTTTTTGGGAAAATTCACTCCTGAACAATGGGCAAAAGGAATGTACAAACACCTGAATCATCATTTTGAACAATTCGGGGTCTAGTTTATATTACTATGTTTGCCTGAGATCAAATTAATCTGTTTTTGCCATTTATGAAAATCACTGTTTTTCCTGAAATCCGGTGATCAAAGTAATATTCATTTTATTCATATCTCCTTTTACAGATATATTGTATCAAATATTATTTTTATGAAAACAATTACACTGACTGCTTTGTTTTTAATTAGCATGTTTACTATGGACAAGACATTGAATGTAAATTCCGGACAAACTGATAAAGAATTTAATAGTCCGGTTGTACTCGTTATTCACGGTGGGGCAGGGACTATCCTGAAAAGTAATATGAGGCCTGAAATTGAAAAAAAATACCGGGATATGCTTACTTCGGTCCTGAATCAAGGTATGGAATTGCTTAAAGAGGGTAAAACTTCTGTAGATGTGGTTGAACAAGTAATAAGAATGTTGGAAGATTCCCCTTTGTTTAATGCCGGAAAAGGGGCTGTTTTTAATCATGAGGGAAAACAGGAAATGGATGCCTCCCTGATGGATGGGAAGTCACTCAATGCCGGGGCTGTGGCCGGTGTAAGCAATATCAAAAATCCTATTTCTGCTGCCCGATTGGTAATGGACAATTCAGAACATGTCATGCTGTCCGGAAAAGGGGCTGAACAGTTTGCCAAAGAGCAAAAGCTGGAATTGGTGGACCCCGATTATTTTTATAACGAAAAAAGGTATATACAATTAAAAAACGCTATTAAAAGAGATAATATTCAACTGGACCATGATGGAGAAGATGGAAAACAAGGAGGTATTCTTCCCGGTCAGGATGATAAGTTTGGCACTGTCGGTGCTGTTTCTCTGGATAAATACGGGAACCTTGCTGCAGGGACTTCCACAGGAGGTATGACCAACAAAAAATATGGTAGAGTGGGGGATAGCCCACTTATTGGTGCAGGAACTTATGCCAACAACAATTCCTGTGCCGTCTCCTGTACCGGGCACGGTGAGTTTTTTATCCGTTCGGTGGTTGCCTATGATGTCAGTGCAATTATGCAGTATCAGAACAAATCTATTAAGGAAGCTGCTGATTATGTAGTTAATACCAAATTGAAAAATATAAAAGGGGCAGGTGGTCTTATTGCTTTGGATGCCAAGGGTAATGTGGCGATGCCCTTCAATACGAAGGGCATGTACAGGGGGGTGATATATCAGGACGGAAGCCTGGAAGTCAAAATTTATGACGACGAATAATGGACAGAATACCTTTTCTTAAACAGTACATTTGGCCTTATAATATATATTATTTTTTTGTCCTCTTTTAAATGTGGCTTATTTTGTGTGATTTAATAAAATAAATAATTAAATAATATCTATGAGGAGTCTATCTTGTTTACTAATATTTTGTCTTTCAATTTCTTTACAGGCTCAGAATTACTGGCAACAGAAAATTGATGCCGCAGTATGGGGAAATGTAAAAGAAAATGATGATTTTGAATTCTTTGTACTGCTTAATGATCAGGCAGATACAAGGGCGGCATCTCGGTTGACTGGCAAAGATGAAAAGGCAGCCTATGTCTATAATATTTTGCAAAATAAGGCCAATGAAACTCAGGGAGACCTTCTGCAGCTGATAATACAGCACAAGGCAGATTACCGGCCTTTTTTTATTGTAAACGGAATCTGGGTGAAGGGAAGTTCTGAGTTGATGGAATTGATAGCCAAAAGGGATGAAGTAAGTGTAATTGCCCCGAATCCGCATATTCAAAATGATTTCCCAAGGGCTGAAATTGATAATACTGCTACTTTTCGCAGCCCCTCAGCTATTGAATGGGGTATTTCAATGATCAGTGCTGATTTGCTATGGAATAATAATATCAGGGGGGCAGGAGTTGTTGTAGGAGGACAGGATACTGGATATGAATGGTTTCACCCTGCGATTAAAAATCAGTACCGCGGGGATACTACTGACCACAACTATCATTGGCATGATGCTATTCACGGACAGCTGAGCGCCGATTCCTTCAATATCTGTGGTTATGATGTTAAATATCCCTGCGATGATGGTTCTCATGGTACACATACAATGGGGACGATTGCAGGAGATGACGGAACGGGCAATCAAATTGGAGTGGCACCTGAATCGAAATGGGTTGCCTGCCGCAATATGGACAATGGTTTTGGTACACCTACTACTTATATAGAATGTTTTCAGTGGTTTTTGGCTCCTACCGATACAAATGACCTGAATCCCGATCCTACTATGTCGCCTCATGTTATTGCCAATTCCTGGGGCTGCCCCCCCTCTGAAGGTTGTAACCCTTCCAATTTTCAAACCATGCAGATAGCAATCGAAAATTTGAAAAACGCCGGTACTTTTATTGCCGTTTCTGCAGGTAATAGCGGTTGGTCAGGCTGTAATTCTATCAACAATCCTGCGGCTATTTTTGAAGCAAGCTTTTCGGTTGGTGCCACCAACTCGGTAGATACCCTCGCAAACTTCAGTAGTTTAGGAATTGTTACGGTCGATAGCAGCAATCGTATGAAACCTAATGTATCCGCTCCGGGAGTAGGCGTCCGTTCCTGTATCCCGGGGTATGCTTATGCCTCTTATTCCGGGACATCTATGGCCGGACCTCATGTAGCAGGGGCAGTGGCTTTGCTGATTTGTGCCAAACCTTCTCTTGCCGGGAATGTGGATTCATTGGAAACCTTGCTGGAAATTACTGCGGATACAGTCTATACCTATCGTAATGATACCTGTGGCAATACAGATCATTATGTCTTTCCGAATAATATGGTTGGTTATGGTCGAATTAATCTTTATAAGGCACTTCAGATAATCCGCCCGGACCTGACAAACAGTGTTTCTTCTATACAGAATTTTGGTAATTTACAGATTTTCCCAAACCCTTTTTCTGATATTATACAGATAAAAACAAATTATAATGTGAATAACTGTAACATATCAATAACTGATGCATTAGGTCATGTAGTAAAACAATTCAAGACTTATTTTACCAATAGTTTTGAACTTAACCTCGACTTTTTGCCTGCCGGAATTTATTTTATTCAAGTTAAAAATGAAAAGGGAAAATCGTTCGGGAAAATTGTAAAACAATAATTTTCTGATGTATGAACTATGCAGCAAACTTAAGGTCATTTTTTATTTTTTTTACTACTCTTTTCTTTCTGACCCCTTTTTTTGTTCTTTCTCAGGGTGCCTTATATGCTGCCGATTCTATACCTGATGGTTTTAAAATAATTACAACAGGAAAACTCGTCAAAGCAAATAAGCTTATTATGGTGGTTGAAATACAGATTCCTGATGATTGGAAATTAAGAGTGGATGAAGGCTATGAATCAATTTATGGTGAAGGAGTTGATACTGTTTCTATGTCTGTCAGATTTGAAAAGAGAAATAGTTACCGACTGATTCAGCGTCTTAAAGCTGACAGGAAACCCAGTGAAAAAGGCTTTTACTATAAAAACATCACCTTTGCTCAGACCATTGCTATAGATACCAACAAACTCCCCATAAAAATTGATGCAGACCTGAGATGGAAGATAACGGATTTGAAAGAAAAGAAATTTGCCCAGGATATTAACTGTTGCCTCCTCAAGGTAGAAGCAAAAAGAGCTGATGTTGAAACTGTAAATGTAGGATGGCTATGCAGTAAACGGTTCAAGGTGTATCTTGAGGACATTGATTAATCTTTTTTATTTATCGGATAATTTTTTAATCATTTTCGAATTCTATTTTCTATCTTGCTTCTGCATTAGAACGTTTTTTAATTTTACGATAAAAATTACTATGAAAATTGCTGTTTTTCCCGGGTCTTTTGATCCCATCACCAAAGGGCATGCCGATATTGTAAAAAGGGCTATCCCGATGTTCGATAAAATTATTGTTGCAATGGGGGTGAATTCCGAAAAAAAATATTTTTTCAATACCAAACAACGTCTTAGTTTCATTGAAGCAGCCTTTGAAGATTATCCCACGGTTGAAGTGGATACCTATAATAAATTAACGGCATTTTATTGCAAGGATAAAGGAGCTAATTTTCTTCTCCGCGGCCTGAGGAATTCTACGGATTTTAATTATGAAAATACCATCGCAAATCTCAATGCTACTATTGGAGAGGACCTTGAGACGGTGTTTTTGATGGCGAAATCGGAATTTTCCTGCTACTCTTCTACTGTAGTTCGGGAAATCCTGAAAGGGGGAGGAGATGCCTCTATCTTTTTGCCTGAAAAGATAATTGCTTTGATTTGATTCAGCTTGAAAAAATATATTGTAAGGCTATAAACTGAGACAAAAAACCAACAAAATACCCGCCGTATATATCAGCAGTTTTGTGTGCCCCTAGCAATAAACGTGCAGTTCCTGTAAGTCCACAGGCAAGAATGCCAAAAATAAAAAGGGGTTCAGCCCCTACGTAACTTCTTGCAATAATTATTATGATCATTGCCAGAAATCCGCCCATACCTACTGTATGCATACTGATTTTAGAAAATAAATTGATAAAAAACGCTACAAACAAGGCGATTGTTGCCCCCAGAGCAAATATTTTAATCTCCATGGGCAAACTGGTATTCGTACTGTTTTGTGCTACCATTGCCATATAAAACATCCCTGCCATCACATAGGGAATCTTTCGTTCGTCCTGAGTTCGCAAAGATACAGAACTTACCATGCCAAGCATCCTCATTAAAAGAACCCCAATAAAGGGAATTACACAACTGAACAACAGAAGATTGATAAACCAAATGCCTTTTCCTGTTTTTCCGGAAAATGAAAAAATTCTTTCTGTATTTGCCTCACCAAATAAAAAGGGGTTGAAAATAGCGAGTAAAATATATCCATAACTAAGAATAAAGAGGGGATGAAAGAGAAAAGATATGAACTGAGCAATATATTGCATTCCGGTTGGAATAAGTGCTGCATGTCTTTCGTACATTAATAAATCAATATTAGTTGATTCGCTATCTGAACTCATATTTTATAAGTTGAAACTATGTATTATAAAATCTTTATGCCCCAAGTTAGTTAAAAGCTTAAACATACAAAAACTATTATAAGGATATTAAGATAAGATGTTTCCTGATGATGAAGTATAGCTATAAATAAAAAACACCCTTTAAAAAAGGGTGTTTTTTATTTATCACAAAGATTATGTTATTATTTGATTTCAATGTCATAAGGCATACGCATTTGAATTCCTCTCATCTCTTTTACTGACTGCAGCGTCTTCATTAATTCTGAATATTCAGGAATTTTATTCATTTCGCTTGACATTATAGAACCTTTCAATTCCATCAACAACTGTGTTTTTGTGTCGTGGTCATCATGATTATCCCCTAATGCGGTCATGATTTTTTCTTCAAAGCTTTTCGTTTTAGGGTAATTAACAACATGATATTCTTCCATGTTTGCTAAGCCTGCCACTGCTTCAATTGCATCATCTAGTCCTCCGATTTTATCGACAAGGCCAATTTCAAGTGCTTTGTTGCCCAACCATACTCTTCCCTGTGCTATGCTGTCTACAGCCTCCATACTCATTCCACGGCCATCGCTAACACGGGTTTTGAAAGTAGTATACACCTGATCTACACCGTCCTGAATAATTTTCCCTTCTTCTTCGCTGAATTCAAAAAATGTACTCATATTCGACATCATAGAGAATTTGCCGATTTTAACTGTATCCATAGTCAGGCCCAGGTGATTTTCATACAATCCCCTTGTGTTCGGAATCATTCCAAATACGCCAATAGAACCGGTAATAGTATTTTTCTCAGCAAAAATCTGTTCTGAATTTGCGGCAATATAATATCCTCCTGAAGCAGCGACATCCCCCATAGAAGTAACAATGTGTATTCCTTGTTCCTTAGCTTTCTCCAGTTCTCTCCAGATGATATCAGAAGCCAAAGCAGACCCTCCTCCGGAATTGACACGCATTACAATAGCTTTTACTTTGTCATCTTTTCTCAGTTTGCGAATTACGGATGCATATTTATCTCCTCCGATTGAACCCGTTTCACCTTTGCCATCCACTATGTTTCCTTCGGCATAAACGATAGCAACTTTATCTTTATCACTGTGTTTTTTGAGCTCGTCTTTTTTTGTGCTGTAATATTTTTTCAGGCTGACAACTTCCATTTTGTCCTCCTCAGCAGTACCTAGTTTTTCCCTTAGTTCGTCTAAAACTTCGTCTTTGTATTTTGTTGCATCCACTAATTTGTGCTTAACGGCATCAATAGGCTCTCTGATAAGGGCATTATCGGCAATTCTGAACAATTCTTTAGCAGAAACATCTCTTGTTTTTGCTAAATCCTGAAGATAAATATCATACATGCCACTCATATATTGAGTTACCTGAATGCGATTTTCGGGCGTCATGTTCTTGCGTCTGAACGGTTCAGTAGCGGATTTGAATTTTCCTGCATAAAAAATCTGAGCAGTAATTCCCAATTTATCCATCAGTCCTTTGAAGTACATCATCTGAGCGGAAAAGCCTGTAAATGAGAAACCTCCCTGAGGATGCAGGTATAATTCACTTGCTACGGAAGCAAGATAGTAGCTTTTCTGATCATAAAAAGTACCATATGAGAGTATAAATTTTTCTGATTCTTTGAAATCCAGTAATTTGTTTCTCAATACTTTAGATGTTGCCCAACCCTGTGGGAGGGATGACATGTCAAGATAAATTCCTTTGATATTGTCATCTTCTTTGGCAAGGTCAATCAAATTACAAATATCAAACAATCCAATACTTTGAGCAAGAATACCTTCTATATCATAGGGACTTTGAGATACGTTATTAGATAACTCAGGTAGTGATTTGTTAAAATTAAGCTTTAAAACGGAATTTGGCTTAATAGTAGGTGTACCGGATTTTGAAGCTTGTATTCCGAAATACATAAAAATACCGCAAATTGCAATAATACCTGCAATAGTACCCAGGCAGGAGGAGAAGAATAATTTCATGAATCCTGTTTTTTGCTTTGGGTTTTTTTGTTTATTTGTGGTCATGTTAATTTTTTGTTGTTAATTAATGAACTTAAGAAAAGCCATTGGATTTTATGCAAAAGAAATATATAGATTTTTATATTACAAATAAAGGAATTTAATATTAATTTCTCAATTTACTTAGACAAATTGTTCAGTTTTATCGGCCAAAACATCAAGTTTTGTGTTTGTTATAAAAAAATATTGAATTTTTATCTTTTTTGAGCCTCCCGGGTTTAATTTATATTTTCGCATGCTCTAAATAATTCTACTTCCTGTCAAGTAGAAATTGTTCCCTTCAGAGTGTGTTTTCCTGCCCATTTAGGTCCTGAAAAACAGAACATTTCATTTTGTGTTTCAACAGAAATATCATAGGGGAGTTGATATCCTAAGGGTATGTTTTGTTAAGATTACTGATTTTTAGTACGGACATTGAGATAATTTTTGATGTTGAATTCCTTAATTATTATTACTGAGTATTAATTACTACTTAAAAGTCATTCTTTAAGTTCACATCTGAATGATTTCATAGACGAAGGGTGTTTTTTATTCTGCGAATGAGGTGAATAAAGGTAGAATAGGGTATTTTACCACAAAGACATTGAGGCTTTTGTTCAAAAATAATAGAAATAAAAAAAATGAACAATTCTTACTTTAATTAATACCCTGCATCTATTAATAATATACTGTTTGAAATGTTTGAATCTGTATTTTAACATGAAATTTTGTAAATAAAATCATAAAAATGAGAGGCAGAAGAACAAAATGCTTCCTGTTTACGTAAAGGATATAGGAACTAAATAGCTAATTATCAGTAACAAGGACGCCCTTAACTAATCTGCTTGTAATTTTAATTAGTAAACCTATGAACAACGAAGAAAAAATTGATATGCTCATCAATTCGAGGACCAAGGAGAATAATTACCTTGCGATGCGGCTGATGGTGGATGTAATAAAAATAAATTTTGAAAAGGCATTTCTTAAACTCAACCTGTCACAGAAATTTCGTTTTTTCTATATGATAGAAATTGCAGATATACAAATCTGCTACGGCCTGCGCTTGTTCAATTTCCTTGGCTTACCCGTACAATGGGCAGAGATCGAAAGACAGATATTCTTCCGAAAGCTCCTGGTACACGACAGTTATAAAGAGATTCATCTGGAAGATAATTCGTCAGTACATCTGGAAGAAAATCAGCTGAAAATGTTGTATGAAATACAAAGCGACCTCAGGGAAATTTCACCGGTGGTCAAGCAATTGTTCTATAGTATGGACTGATGTCGGAAATGTAAAAAAGTGCGATATAAAACCACGAACAGGTATTGTCTTTGCCTGCAGGGGAATTGAAATTCCCTGCAGGCAGATTTTAATCAAGTCAATTTCTGAATGTATTCATCTAAAGCATCATAGCCATCTGTGCCAAACGGGCAGAATAACCTGCTTCATTATCGTACCATGCAGTAACCTTGAGCATTCCCTGATGCATGGTTGTCAATGGAGCATCAAAAATACAGGAATGTGTATTTGAAACTATATCGGAAGAAACAATCGGCTTTTCTGTATATTCCAGTATGCCTTTCATGCTGTTATTGGCAGCATCGAGAAAGGCTGCATTTACTGATTCCACATCTGTATCTTTCTCAAGGGCACAAATAAGCTCTACAAGCGACCCGGTAGGAATAGGTACCCGGATACTTGAAGCAGAAATCTTACCCTTTATTTCGGGCAGTACCAAGGCAAGTGCCTTTGCTGCACCGGTAGTGGTAGGCAACATATTCAGTGCCGCTGCCCTCGCCCTGCGCAGGTCCTTGTGAGGTGCATCCTGAATCCGCTGATTGGCAGTATAGGCATGAACCGTGCTCATAAAGCCATGTTTAATCCCCCAATTTTCATCAATTATCTTTACCAGGGGAGCCAGGCAATTTGTAGTGCAGGAAGCATTCGAAACCAGCCAGTCTGTTTCCTTTATAATATCATCATTGACTCCCATAACAATAGTAGGAACGCCCTCACTGCGTGCAGGTGCCGAAAGTAATACTTTTTTTGCCCCTGCAGTGATATGCATCTGAGTCTGTTCTCTTTTTCTGAAAATGCCGGTGCATTCCAGTACAACATCTACCTCCAAATCGGCCCAGGGCAATTCTTCAGGATTGCGGATAGAAAATGCAGGAAATTTATGTCCGTCAATAATCAGGTTATCCCCTTCGTAATCGACAGTACCGTCAAACCTTCCGTGTGAAGAGTCAAATTCGAATAAATGTGCCAGTGTGGGAGTGTCTGTCAAATCATTGATTGCAACAATTTCAACATCTTTTCTTTTTATCAGATTCCGAAGTGTCAGGCGTCCGATTCTGCCAAATCCGTTTATTGCTATTTTTTTTGCCATTATTGTTTTTTATTAAATGAAAACTAAAAGTAAGTTTTATTCCTGCTCCAAATTTAAATTTTTATTTTTTCTGAAAAAAAATGACAAAAATGGAACCATAAAAAGTACATTTACGTATATAATTTGTACTATTTTTAATCAATAACAACAAGATAGTAAAAAGTTTGAAGTTTTTTTTTGGAGATTAAAAAAATGTACTATATATTTGCATCATCAAAGGTGAACAAGTCATCAAACGGTCCATTCGTCTATCGGCTAGGACGCCAGGTTTTCATCCTGGTAAGAGGGGTTCGATTCCCCTATGGACTACAATTTAAGGTATAATACAGATGTTCTTACATCAAATGGTCCATTCGTCTATCGGCTAGGACGCCAGGTTTTCATCCTGGTAAGAGGGGTTCGATTCCCCTATGGACTACAAAGGAGTTTTCTGAAAAGAGAACTCCTTTTTTTGTTTTTTCAATTAATTGTCTTTTTTTAACAATGTTAATTCTCCTCGGGCTTGACCGACATTTTTTGAACAGCAAATCAATTATTGATAGAGGATTCTTGTATTTAGTAATAATAAAAGATGTTTAGTTTATTTAGGCATTGCCTCTTTCTGATGGAAACAGTTGAAAACAAATGAAAGGAGGGGCTGTTTTGGTAGTCCATAAAGAAATTGAATCTCTTTGATTGAATTGTCATTATTGATTCAAAAATAAAATTATTAGCATCCCAAAGTATGTTCTGAAAGTAATTTGTATGGTTTTTGTGCATAAAAAAATTGAATCAACTGGCTGTTTCTGAATTTCTTTCAATACTAGCTTGCTGATATTAATGCTGAAAATATGCGTGTTAATAAAAAAAATACTAGGAATTGACCGGCTTAAATTTCCCCCGTTTTTAATGAGAAAATTACTGTTTATTTTATCGTTAGTCCAGACTGTTTGCTTATCTCAGACATTAACCTATAATGGAGAAGCTTATTTTCTGAATGGTACCAATATCGCCTGGAATCATTTTGGTTGTGATATTGGTAGTCATTATCAATACGGTACAATGTATGATGCATTATGGTTTGAAAATATGTTTTCGGATTGTAATGTCAAAGGCATCAATACCGTCAGGTTGTGGATACACTGTGACGGAAGGGGAAGTCCTGAATTTGATGCCAACAATTATGTAACGGGGCTTGATAATAATTTCTTTATTCATTTCGATGATATTTTAAGAAGGGCTGAGAATCATAATATCATGATAATTCCTTGTCTTTGGTCCTTCGATATGACCAAAGATTACACCAATGTGGCGGGTATGTACGGTGGCATGCATGCGGACCTCATACAGGATACTTTGAAGACTCGCAGTTACATCAACAATGCATTAATCCCGATGGTGCAGCGTTATGCCAACAGTTGCAACCTGCTTGCCTGAGAAGTTATCAATGAACCTGAGTATTCCATGAATGTTCACGGAGGTGGATTAACCAATCAGATAGTCAGCAAGGAAGAAATGCAACGGTTTGTAGGAATGATCGCCGAAGCGATCCACCTGTACAGTCCTAAAATGGTGACAGTAGGTTCTGCTTCGTTGAAATGGAATTCTAATTCTTTTTCTATTGCCACTCCCTGTACCGGCAATTTGTGGAGTGATTCTGAAATTCAAAATGCATTTAACAGACCATTGGCAAAGTTGGACTTTTACCAGGTACACTACTGGGATAATTCTTGTTTTGTTTTTGATCCTTTTAATTTATCTTATTCAACTTCCTATTGGCAATTGGACAAGCCGGTAATTGTAGGAGAAGTAGGTGGAAATGAAACGGATTATTCTCCTGCTCAAATGCTTTCAAATTCTTATGCAAACGGGTTCAGCGGTGTGCTTTTCTGGTCTGTAAATGCTGCCGACGGGCAGGGGCAATTCTCCGATTACTGCAATCAAAAACTTCAGTTCAGGAATATGCACCCTTCTGAAATAGATTTTTCCTGCTACCCTAATTCTGTTCAGCAAATAAATACAGAAGAAGAGATGGTCAAAGTTTTTCCCAATCCCACAAATGGTATTATTAACATCGAATCCCAAGGCCTTATTGAAAGAACAGAAATCTATAATCAAACAGGACAGCGTATCTATACTTCAATTGCAGGTGAAAGTCAGATCGATATTTCAGTATTTCCTTCGGGCATGTACCTTCTAAGAACAATTACTGAAGGCCAACACCATTTAAAAACTATATTCAGGTACTAATAATGCCATATTTAAACTAAAGTGCCATGACTTCAGGGTCAAGCAATTGATGTTCCAACAGATAGTCCCAGACCACCTCCGGCACAAGAGAGAGGACCATTTCTTTGTTATAGTCCCGTCCTCTTTTACGCACCAATGAAGAAGAAATATTGGAAGTGACAATATCGTCCTTGAGATAAATGTGCTTTGAAGCTGATAGTATAGAGTTTTCCTTGTCAAATTCGTAACCCAGCCGGTGTATGATATAGATGACCATATTTTCAGCCATCCATTCACCTCCTGACCATTCGTGAAAAGTCTGTGCCACATCCGAACCCATGACCCAACAAAATTGATGCTGAGGATAGGCGGGTATAAAATGTCGTTCCATCAACTCTGCAGTTTCCATAGTATCTTTATAAATTCGGTCCCCGTGAATCATCTCAAAATCAGAAACACCCATTCTTGGATACCTTTTTGTAGCGAGTTGTGCCATCTGAAGCCGGTGAACTGCAGGCATCAGTTTCTTGCCCCAGGGATGTTTGCCTACCAGATAATACCAAAGCATATCCACGTCGGTTAATGCAAGAATCTCCAGCCCCATTGTAAGGTGACCATTTGTTATAGGTGAAGCTGAAGTACCGATAAGTGCAATTTTCTTGCCTATTACAGGTTTTTGCTGTAAAGAATCTACAACGGATTGTTTGAGGTCCCAACCCTGTGAGTGAAATATCTGAAAAAGTGAAACCACAGCAGCTGCAGATATATCCTTTTGTAAGTTCAGGTTTTTTTCATTCAGCAAATCACTACAATACCTGTGCAGGTCATTCATCTGTTCTTTAAGCGAAGGTGTTTCTCCGGAAAGATACTTTTTGATCTCGTTTTGTAATTCTTTTATAGTCATTATCGAATTTTGCCGGTCAGGAAAATTTAGCAGAGAACCTTTTTATTATCAATTATAAATCCAGGTTGTCAGATTGATGTCGGGTCTTTTGTATTTGTATAACCCAATATATGAAAATATTTTTAATCCTGTCTTAATCATTTATTCTGAAAAATGAGGATGCCTTATCAGATCTGTTACACTATCCTTTGTTTGGTTCATTAATATTATGTATATTGAAGGAGTTTTGAAAGCAGGAGTATAAAATATTAGTCAATTACAGGACAATAAAATGTTCCCGTAATATGTTTTACCCTTTCTGTAAAAACAATTACAAAGTCAAATGCAAATATAAAAATCAAGTCTTATGAAATTACAAACATTATTTACCCTTTTTCTTTCTGGTATTACTGCGTATTCAGTCAGTGCGCAAACAATAGTTACCACCACACCTTCCAATAAAAATGTAGTCCTCGAAGAACTGACCGGGATACATTGCGGTTACTGTCCTGACGGACATTTAAAAGCACAGCAGCTATCTGATGATAATTCTGGAAGAGTTGTCGTCGTTAATATTCATACAGGGTCTTATGCCTCTCCAAGTGCCGGCGAACCTGATTTCAGAACTACATGGGGTGATTATGTGCAAGGCTTGTTTCCTGTTTCAGGATATCCCACAGGTTCTGTAAACCGCAGGCCCTTTCCAGGTACGGTCATGAATAGCAGAAGTGCATGGGCAGGAAATGCTTTTACTGTTCTGGCAGAAGCCTCTCCGGTTAATGTCGGTGCCACCGCCAATCTCGATATGGGGGGTAGGGTAGCCACTGTAAATGTTGAAGCTTATTATACGGCAAACGGAACAGGAAGTACAAATAGCTTGCATGCAATATTACTTCAGGATAATGTGCCGGGCCCTCAGTCTGGTGGTGCCACGTGGAATCCCAATCAGATATTGCCCAATGGAGATTATAACCACATGCATATGTTTCGCCACAATTTCTCGCCAAATGGCGGAGACCCCATAAATACTATTACCTCGGGTTCTCTTTATACCGATTTTTATAGCTATACCATGCCCAATGATTATCTGGGAGTTGCACTGAATATACAGGATTTACATGTAGCTGTCTTTGTAACAGAAGCCACTTCCACAGGTGCTGTTGTTACCGGAGATTATGCAAGCCTGACCTTTGTTACCCCTACCACTGCTTTGGATATGTCAACTTCTTCCGGGGTATTCGGGTCAACGACCGATTATTGTGCAAACGGCACGGCTTTTACACCTTCTTTTTCAGTTGAAAATGCTACGAACAACAGCATTACTTCAATAGAGGCATCCTATACAATTAATGCAGGTACAGCGGTTACCACCACTTTATCCGGGTTGAGTTTAGCCAATGGAAATTCAACGACTGTTACTTTTCCGACAGTTGCTATGCCGGCAGGGGTTAATTTTCTTGAATACAATATCGTTCAGTTGAATGGTACCGACCCCGATTATATTTCTTCCAACAATCTGGAAATGAATGGTACGGTTATCGCACTTTCAGGTGTGCCTACTCTTGATAGTCTTCAGGAAGACTTTGAAAATCCCGACCTGTCATCGGGCGCCGATACACTGGTGTATTCTCAGGTGCTTCCAGGGGCTTTATTTGTTAATCCCTATAGCATATCTTATGATGTTTTCGGAGTAGTGGGATATAAAGGAAGTACCTTTGACCTCACTCAGACTATACATGCCAACCTGGGTTCTACGGAATTCCCAAATCAGGCTTATGGTGAGGTTATTTTTGATAATGTTAATCTTTCAGGAAGAGCAAATGCCACTTTGACCTTCGATTATGCACATGCTGAACAAACTCAAAACTGGGGAGATGGATTTTTGGAAGTTTTTGGTTCTCAGGACTGTGGTGCTACCTGGGATACCCTTTGGAGACGCATAGATTCAGACCTTGCTACTGCTTCTGCGGTATGGTACCCTAATTACTTCTATCCTGGTTCTTCTGCAGATTGGGAAGCTGCTACAGTAGATTTATCTGCTTACGATAATGCTGGCAGGCTTGCTATAAAAATGAAGATGGGAAAAATTTCTTCGGCCAACTCACTCTATATTGATAATATTAATATTACAAGTATTCTTCCCACACAGAAAATTGAAAACCTGAGTTCATTGTCGGTTAAACCAAACCCCGTACATCATTCAATGACAATAGATTTCTCATTGAAAGAATCTCAGGGTTTGAACATCAGTATTTTAAATGCACTGGGTCAACAGGTGAAACATATTTCTTCGGGGAGTTTTATCGGAACAAACAGCCTGTCGGTGAATGTTTCTGATTTTACTGCAGGAGTATACTTTCTGAATTTTACTTCTGCCGACGGAGTCAGAACAGAACGCTTTGTAGTCAGTAAATAGGTTTCTTATTTTAGATATAAGTAAATATTGATCTGTACAATATTTTAAAACAGGGAGGAACTAAGGTTTCTTCCTGTTTTTTTATTAATTTTTAAGTTAATTATTACAAATCCCAAAATCATATAATCTTTCATTAAAATAACTTTTTTACTGTTAGGAAACTAACTTTTTTATTCCTTGATTACTGTAAAACAATAAAATATAAAAAAATATATTCAGTCAGCATACTTATTGAAGTGCAATTAAGTTTAGGAAAATAAGTAAGAAGTTGTTTTATTGTATCTCAAATAGTCAGCAGTCAAAAATTTAATAATTTTCAGATAGCATTTTATGAAAAAATCATTCTCTTCCATTTCAGGTATATTAGGACCATTTATTTTTATTTATTCCTTGTTTTTAAGCTGTAACGGGCTTGAGGCACAAACCACAATTTACAGCGAAAACTTTAACGGTGCCTCCCATTCATTTTCTTTAAATACACCTGATGTGTCCTCTGCAGCTACAGGCTATAATCCCTGGCTGGTAAACAACTCCTATACAGGGGGTAGCGGTAGTCTAATGTGTCTGGGCTTTCCTTTTGCTTTTAATGTTGGGAATACAACAGCACAGCCTGCGGGCATTACAGGTAGCCCAAATAGTAATTATATGCATATTTCGTCTCAGGAGGCTATTAATAACGGAATAACCTGCGCCTCTTATCAGTCTTCTGATGGCCTCTGTTTTTTGGATGAAAACTACTTTTCTGCAATGACCAATAACATGTCTACTACAGGATTTAATAATGTAAGTTTTAATTTCTGGTGGATGTGTGGCGGTGCTGCAGGGACAACCTATGGTGAAGTTTATTATAGTACCGACGGTGGTACAACCTGGATTTTAACAACAAGCCCGAGTCAATACCTTAATTCTCCCACCTGGCAACAAGCAAGCCTTACAGATGCTGCCTTCGATAATCAGGCAAGTATTAAATTCGGATTCAGGTTTGTTAATATTACAGCCACAACAGGTGCTGACCCCGGATTCTGTATTGATGATATTGTTCTGGAGAGTCCTGTGAATTGTAATACAGACAGCACTTTCGCCGCTACTGCCTGCGATAGTTATATCAGTCCTTCCGGTAAATTATGGACAACTTCAAATACCTATATGGATACCATTCCAAATGCTGCAGCCTGTGACAGTATAATGACTATCAGTCTCACAATTTCTGAGTCGACAGACAGCAGTTATGCAGTAAGTACCTGCGATAGTTATACAAGTCCTTCCGGTAAATTATGGACGGCTTCAAATACCTACAGGGATACCATTCCAAATGCTGCAACCTGCGACAGTATAATTACTATCAGTCTGACTGTCAATGCCCCCGATACTTCAGTAACTGTCGGTGGTTTTGTGCTTTTGTCCAATCAGACAGGCGGTACCTATCAATGGCTTGACTGCAATAATTCAAATTCTGTTGTTGCCGGTGCTACCTCTCAGCAGTTTAATGTGGCAGCCAACGGAAGTTATGCTGTGGCTATCACATCAAACGGCTGTACTGATACTTCTGCCTGTTATAATATCATCGGATTGGGAATGGAAAGTTTCGATTTTGAATCTGCCCTTAATTTATATCCTAATCCCGGTAATAAAGTTGTTTATCTTGATCTCCAAGAAGTTTGTTCAGACATCTTTATTCTCATTACAAATATCAACGGACAGGTAGTACATCAGAAAAGCTACAGGTATTCTAATAAAATCATAATCAATATCGAAGAATTTGCAGAGGGTATTTATTTTGTAAACCTCCATTCTGAAAAAAAATCGGCAATCATGAAGTTGGTTAAACAATAATATGGATATTTGAGGTTGAAATGTACTGCAATCAGTATTGAAAACTTTTGATTTCATAATTTTACCTTTTTATTCAATGCCTTATCTGAGAGATATCAACCCGGAAAACATCCGCATCTGGGCTTATGATTCTGAACTTTATTTTTTGGAACAAGATGAGGATTTGATGTTGCACCGGCCCGAATTTGTGCCTGCCCTGATAGAAATGGCAGCAAGGGACGATTGCCCGAAACAGCAGTACATCAAGTCAATTCTGGAATATTTTATTCAGTGCAGTTTTTTGTATAAAAATGACATCCAGTTATCAGAAATTGAGGCAGCCATAAAAGAATCGAGGCCATTTCTGAAAACTCAGTGGCTGATAATGTGGGCCATTAATTTCCAATATATTTACAGAGTTTACACAAATCCTACTATTCTGACAGAAGTTGCCTGCGAAATAATAGCAAAAGATTTGACTGTGGGAGATTATTGTAAGCGAGAATTCACAAAATTGGAAAAATTAAAGGATGGTGCCTATGCTTTTCTAGCCAATACAGCATCCTTTCATCTGTACTTTAATATCAATCCGCTGAACGGGAAATGGAAAATATCCAAGCAGGGCCCTCTGCTTCAATTTGACTGAATGCTTAAAACTCACAACTTCATGAAACAGCCTTTATTAAGTATACTGATGCCCGTAAAAAATACGGAAGAATTTTTGAATGAATGTCTGAATTCTGTTCTGAAGCAGGATTACATCAATTGGGAATTAGTAGCAGTAGATGACCATTCTGATGATAACAGCCCGGTCATTCTTCGTCAATTTGCTGCACAGGATAACCGTATAAAGGTATTCAAAAATCAAGGCAGGGGAATTACAGAAGCGTTGAGAACGGCCTTCCAAAAGGCTTCCGGTGAATTTATCAGCCGTATGGATTCTGATGATATCATGCCACCACAAAAGCTTTCGGTGCTTTGTGATAACTTGCTTGCAAGTGGCAAAGGGCACCTTGCTACCGGCCTTGTAAGATATTTCAGTGAAGGAGAATTGGGAAACGGATATAAAAACTATGAAAAATGGCTGAATAAATTGACGCTAACCGGCAGTAATTTCAATGAGTTGTACAGGGAATGTGTTATTCCCTCGCCATGTTGGATGGTTTACCGGGAGGATTTTGAAAAATGTGGTGCCTTTCGTTCCGATTGGTACCCGGAAGATTACGATTTGTGTTTCCGGTTTTACGAAATGGGCCTTAAGTGTTTACCCTGTAATGATGTCTTACATATGTGGCGCGATTCGCCGGGCCGTACTTCAAGACATGACCCTAATTATGCAGACAACAGATTTCTGAAGCTTAAAATCCATTATTTCCTGAAATTGAATTATGATTCCTCACGTCCTCTTGTGATTTGGGGGGCAGGAAAAAAAGGCAAGTACCTGGCAAGAGAATTAGTGGAACTTAAGATCCCTTTTTCCTGGGTCTGTAACAATGAAAAAAAGATAGGTCAGAATATTTATGGGAAAATCATGGAATCAGAAGGAGCAATTGATGAGCTTGAAGATCCGCAGATAATTGTTCTAATTGCAGAACCAATGGCAAAGAAGGAGATACAGGATATTTTTGATCGTTCCGGGATTAAACCAATGGCGGACTATTTTTTCTTTTGTTAAGCGGAGTTTTAAAATTTTTTGGCGTCCGGGCGCTACGTTCCGCAGCTCGCTTTGGAATTAGTAGTAAGTAGCAGGTCATAAGTCATAAGTAAATTTTGCAAAGCAAAATTTATTCTTACTACTTATGACTTATGGCCTGTGGCCTGCGGCCACACTACTGCACATCGCTGACGAAATGTTCAGATGATAAAATGATTTTCAGGTTCTATTGATCGGGATGTATCGGAATTTTTCTGATGATTTTTAATTCCTCCTATGAACAGATTTACAACATTCCCGATTTTTGATATCCCTTATATGCCTTTGATATACTTTCCCTCAGATCGTATTGTGGGGTCCAGTCAAATTCTTTGGAAAAACTTTCGGAAGAACAGACATAATTATGCGTCATCTGCAGATATTGTTTGTGGTCCAACATATTGGTCCTGCCAAAGATTTTGGAAAAGCCTGTGGATAATAACATGGAAGCGTACAAAAGAGCTTTTGGAAGTGGAAACATCCTGACTTTGCAATGCATTACCTCTGCCATAGTCAGATACAATTCCTTATTGCTTATTCTTTGTGGATAGGCAATGAAATAGGGGCTGTGGCCTACAATATCAGTATCTATAACCCTAATGAAAGCCTGAAGTAAATCCTCTATGTCCACAAAGGCAAGTCCCTGTTCATTGCCATTAATAAGGATGCCGAAACCCTTGCGGACCATTTTGAAAATATGCAGGGTGTTCTGATCGCCGGGGCCAAAAACAAGGGCAGGGCGGAAGGAAACTGAAGGGAAATCCTGAAGTGTATCAAGGTGTTTTTCCACCGCTAGTTTTGCTTTTCCATAAGTTTCTGTGGGGTTCTCTTTTTTTTCTTCCCTCATAATTTCAGAAACAGCTGAAGGTCCTGCTGCTGCTAAAGAAGAAGCAAATATGAATTTTTTCAGCCGGTATTTTTGTCTCTGTATACATTGGATCAAATCGGTTGTTGCCTGATAATTTAGGCGCATATATTCGGTGTCAGAGTCGGCAAAGATTGCCCCTGCAAGGTGAATGACCACATCAAAAGTAGGGAGTTTCAATTTTTTGTCCTCAAAAATTGATAGATCTCCGGGGATAACTTTAACCGTATCGGGAAGCAAGTTTCTTTTTGACTCCGTTCTGAGCAGGACGGTAATTTCATGACCCTGCAGCACAAGCAATTTTGTAAGGTAAACACCAATAAATCCGGTTGCGCCGGTAATAAATATTCTCATTATTTCTTATATGTTTTCTCAGGAACTTAATTTAAGAGATATTAATCATATATTAATCTTTAAATCTGATAATCAAATAATCTTTTCCATTCCTTATTACTCTTTGTATATCTTAAATTTTTTTATGTCCGTTTTATAAAAAAGAATCAAAATAAAAGAAATTCATCAGTAAAAGCTGAATGATTCGATGATTATATTTCAAAAATGAAATTAATAGTCGTAATTTTGTAATTGATATAAATATTTCTTCTTTAATTTTATCTTCAGGAAATGAACAAATCCAAAATTACAATTGCTGTAGATGGTTATGCAGCCTGTGGGAAGAGTACCCTTGCTAAGGCTTTGGCCAAAGTATTGAATTACGTATATGTTGATTCGGGGGCTATGTACCGTGCTGTAACCTTATATTTTCTGGATAATAACATCGACATACAGGATGCCCAAATGATTGATAGCGCTATCGGTGAGATTGACATACATTTTGAGATCATAGATGGAAAAAACCATACCTTTCTGAATGGTAAAAATGTTGAGAAGGAAATCCGTACATTAAGGGTTTCAGACTTTGTCAGTCCGGTGGCCACGATATCTGCTGTACGCCGTGCATTGGTTAAGCTGCAACAGGAAATGGGCAGCAAAGGTGGCATAGCAATGGATGGCAGGGATATTGGTACCGTTGTTTTCAAAGATGCCGAGTTAAAACTCTTTCTGACTGCCTCAATAGAAGAAAGGAGCAGGAGAAGAATGCTGGAGTGGGAGTCTAAAGGTATGATGGAAGGTATCAACAAGGAAGAAGTCGCCGAAAACCTCAAAAAAAGAGACCATATTGATTCTACAAGAAAGGATAGTCCGCTTTGTAAAGCTGAGGATGCAATTGTTATCGATAATTCAAATCTTACTCCTGAGGAACAGCTTTCTTATTCTCTGGATCTTGCCAAAAAAATAATCGAAAAAAAGTTGACGGGAGTTGTTAAAGAGTTGTGAATTGCTGACACTGAGTATTCAATTCACTCTTAAAAATGACTCCTGAAAGGAAGAGGTCAAAAAAAATCATTTATATCTGTAACATCCGAATAATATGTGGCAGAAAGAGGCTATTTTACAGGCTCAGAAATCGATCTTAAAACGCACATTAAAACGTCTTGAGGTGAGCACATTCGGGATAGCATAGGAACGATTGGAGAAATCCTTTATCCAGGTATTAGATGCTACGTTTTTTGCATCCATGAGGTTGAAGATCTCGAAGCTGAGCCAGATTCCTTTAAAGCTTCTTAAAGCATGTCTTGATTTTTGTTTGAAAAGGGCCTTATCTCCTTCATATTTTTTCTTGATATGTGTTTTACGATCCCAGATACCAAAGGAGGCACCAATATCAATACGGTGATAGGCTTCAAATCGGTAGGAATTTCTGTACTCTATATTGTTTTCTGGAACACCGAAGGGCAGGCCGGTACCTACTGTAAAAGCCAGGTTGAGACGGGCCCAGGGAGCACCGGGGAAGTCATCCTGAAAATACATAGAGAAAATAACCAGCTGATCGGTGGCTTTAGGTGCATCGGGCAGGTAGGTAGTGTCGATAGTGGTCCCTACCAGTTTACGAACACCGTGTTGTACACCGTTAAAACTTTCGCGGGCCCTGAGGAAGGATAGATTGATCCAGGATTCCAGTCCTTCCACCAATTCGCCGTTTAGCCTGAGGTCGAGGCCTGCCACATAACCCGTAGCCATATTATCGCCATAATAGCTGATACGGACATTATCGATATCATAGGGAATCAGGTCCCACTGATGTTTGTAATAAGCCTCTGTAATAAATTTAAACTTGCGTTTGAACATGATAAAATCCCATACGATACCTCCCAGGATGTGTACAGATTTTTGAGCCCTGACATCAGTTTTTACATTGCCATCAAGGTCACGCAATTCTCTGTAAAAAGGGGGCTGATAATAGAGACCTGAAGCGAGTTTGAAGGTCAGGTCCTTGGTTTTTTTGGTAGTGTCTGCCTGTGAGTTCTGAAATTTTCGTGGAGTATAATATAATTGCACCCTTGGAGAAACAATGAATTCCTGATTAAGGGTGGAGAAGCTAGCCCGTACACCGGCAGTCATACGAAAGAGATGCTTGGCGGATTTTTGCTCCCAGGTATTCTGTACATAGGCATTCATACGATGTGAATTCAAAGAAACCCTGGATTTGATATATTCAGGAAACTGTAATGCCTGAGTATTGTGAGGCAGGGTGAATCCCAGAGAATCTATCCGGCGCCACTCTTTGAGTTTGTCATTGATAATTTCATTTTTGTACCCCACTCCAAACTTGAACCAATGATGTGATTCATTGCCGTTCGAGTTGTATCTATCGTAAAGCCAGGTGCCTTTAAACTGAACATTTGTGACATTTGCTTGCAGGAAATTACGGGCAAAATGATGTGTTTCCCCATAGGCAAGGGTTCCGATAACTTCACCGAAATTATCATCACCCAAACCGGTTTCAATTTCGTCGAGCCGGTAAAAGTTAATGATATCTATCCGTTCATTTTCGTTGCTCTGATAATGAGAGCCCAGGATTTTGAATTTGAGGTTGGAAGAAACCGTGGCGGTAGAATCTATTTCCTTGTCTCTGCCACTCAGGCCCCAGGGCAGATAGGTTGCTGCAAGACCAGCAGTAAAGTTTTCGAAATTGGAGATTTCCTTTCCATCAAACAAAGTAGTAAGCCGTAAGGCCTGATTGAAAAGCCCTGTAGTGGTGGAACTTTCCTGCGGGCTGAGGGAGTAGACCGAATTGGAGTAGTGACCAATAGCTTCCAATTGGAACTTTTCGCTCACATCGTATATAAAATCCCCTTGTAAATCCACAAATTGTGGTACATATTCCCCTTTTACATCTAGAGAGGCTAATAAATAGGAGGTGGTTTTGTAACGAGCACCCAAAGTATAGGTAAAACGATTGGGCACCCTGCGTTTTTTTGAAACGGAATCCTTATAGATTGCCCCGCCAAGATAGACCTGTGCACCAAGTAAAGAACCGCCAACGGAAGCTTCAAAACGATATGGCCTGCGGTAATGAACATCCAAAACAGAAGCCATTTTGTCTCCGTACTGTGCCTTGAATCCCCCGGAGGAGAAAGACAGATAATCGAGCATATCCGCATTCGGGAAAATCAATCCTTCCTGTTGCCCGGACCGGACCAAAAGCGGGCGATATATTTCAAAGTCGTTGACATAGACCAGGTTTTCATCATAATTTCCACCTCGAACAGAATACTGAGAAGTCAACTCACCTCCAGTTCCGGCTGTAACACCGGGGGCGAGATATTTTATAAGTGATGTTAGGTTACCATCGGTAGTAGGAATGCGTTCAAGGTCTGCTTTTTCAACATGTAAAGCATCAATTTCGCGTTTCTCGAAGGATTCAACAACAATTTCAGGGCCATCCACTACTTGTTCCTTCAATGTGACATCTAATTTGATAGCATCGTTAGAAGTCAGTTTAATACCTGTCTTTTTAAAATCTGTAAAACCGGTATATTTATAAATAATTGTAATAGTAATATTTGCCGGAACCAACAATTTATATACCCCTTCTTCGTTTGTTCCGGTAGCAATATCTGTCCCCTCAATAATAACAGAGGCAAAAGGTAGGGTTTCACCGTTTTCAGAACTTACGGTACCGATAATCGTGGCGGTACGTTTTTCATCCTGTGCCTGAATAGAAAAAGCTAAAAGAAAGAGGGAAAGTATAACCAACAAAAAATTACTCCTCATATTTAATAATTATTAATCATGAATTTGCTTAATGCATAAAAGTAAAGTTTTTTGGCATAAAAGTGTTTTTTGTGGGAGAATTTTGAAGTAAGAAAATATTTTTTTTTGTTAAAAAAACTCAAAATCCCTTACTTAATGTTAAAAAGGTAAGACATTTTTTTCTTTAGTTTACATCCTGATTACTGAAGGAGGTTACTCAAATATAAATAACGTATCGAAGGGTGAAAATGATGGCTGAGATTAAAAATAATTTCATTTTATTTATTCGGAAAAACCAAGTATTGTACCTCTGCAGAATCTGTAAGCCAAACACCGTTTTCAGAAACAAAAAAATCTTTACCTTCTGTATGCATCCTGCCCGAAAGCACTTCGAGGACAATGAGTTTGCCCTTTCTTAAGCCTACTTCAGATGCGGTGTCAATATCTTTAGAAAGATGAACATGATGCCTCTGACCTTTTAGAAGGCCCTTTTTGAGGATGGAATCCAAAAACCGGCCAGCCGTTCCATGATACAATATATCGGGAGGTGCCACAGGTCTGTAATTCAGTTCTATGTCAATGGAATGTCCCTGTGAAGCCCGGATTTTTGAGCCATCTTCCGAAAAGGAAAAACGTTTTTTATTATTGGTCTCCACTACTTTTCTGAGGAGTTCAAGGTCCATATCTTTTCCAAATCTTTTCATTTTATTCAGTAAATCTGTGACATCGGTCCAACCGTTTTTGTCTAGTATCAACTCTATTGTATTTGGTTTGTGTCTTAACACATAACTTAAAAACTTGCTTAACTTTGTTATATTCGGTTTCATTATTGTTATATTAAAGAATAATTTGTCTTTTGAAGAAGAAATATTGACAGAGATTATACGATAATATTGTTGTTAATTATATTTGAATTAAACTTTCAACTGATTAATTAATTATCTTTCGAAGAAAAACCCTATTTTTACACAAAGAGTTTCGTTAACTATGATAATACACACAAAAATGATTAATAAAGCACTTCTTATAGTTATTATTACTGTTTTTTCCTGTAGTCTGCAGGCACAGAACAAGTTTGAAAATAACAAAAGGGCCGGAAAATGGATTCAGAAAGATGAGAGAGACCTTATATTTGCAGAAGGCACTTATAAAGATGGTATTCGTGTAGGCCGATGGAAATTTTTTGTGGCCCCTGTCAGCAGGTATGTCCACAGTCCAGATATAGAAGGTACCTATGATGAATACGGGAAGAAAACAGGGAAATGGACTTTCGTTAGTTCTCATACTAAAATCCGAATTGATGCCACTTTTATTGACGATCAGATGGAAGGTAAATGTTCCTATCATGCACCGAACGGTGATATAATGGCTGAAGGATTAGTCAGTGCAGGAATACGTCATGGCAAGTGGGTCTTTTATAATCATGACCACAAGATGTGTGAAGGGTATTATCAGGATGGTATTAAAATAGGTGATTGGGCCTATGATTATTACCCGGAAGATAATATGCATGTAAAGGGAACCCTGAACTTTGATAACGGGACCAAAAATGGTAAACTGGAATACTACAGAATTGAACGCCACCCAAGATTCGGGACAGATGAGTTGCTTTCAGGAATGGGTACTTATACAAATGGCAAAAAAACCGGAAGATGGATAGAGTACTCTATGGGACTTAAAGGTTCTTTTGTAGAAACAGGAAACTACAACCGTTCAGGAAAAAAGCACGGATACTGGAAATCAACTATCAACCGCCGCAACTATCAGGCTGCAATGTATAATAATGGTGTTTTGAGTGGTGTGTTTAAACAATATCATGATAATGGTAAATTAAAATATCAGTCAAATTATTCTAACGGACTTCCTACAGGTGCTTTTACTCGTTATTTTAATAATGGCAATATGGAAGAAAAGGGATCAATCGTCTTTTCTCCGGATTCTGATGAGGTAACAAAAGATACAATGTATTATTTTCTGAACCTACCCTATGAATATCATTTTCAATTGGTGGAATTGGAAGATTTTCAACATCTTGACCATCATTATATTGAATGGATCACTGACCCCGGCTATTCTATAGACCCTGCAGAACTCGACCGTCATTTTGAAATTTATAAAGATTATGGTCATGAACCACACAAACGTATTACTGATATTAAGGTTGTTGGCAGAAAATCTGTCCGTAAAGGCCCCTATCAGTCTTTCTTTAAGAGTGGAAAACTGAAGCTGGAAGGGGAGTATTATCCTAAGGTGACGGAAGTTTTCGACCCTGAAACAAATACTATTGTGCATGATTATGCAAGAGATGGTGAATGGAAACAATATGACGATAATGGTTATATCATGCGTACGATTACTTATGATAAGGGAGAACTGATCAAAATGCTGGATGATAAAGGAAATGAAATGGGCATAGGTTCAAACTCTGCAACCAACTCAAATGCAGCTGAAGAAGATGATGCCGCCAGGAAAGAAGACAATTAATAGAACAACAAATACCTTTTTAATATTTTTGAAAGCTATTATTATTTAATAGCTTTCATTTTTTTTGGATAATTTATAAGGCAAAAGGCCTTAACGTTTTTTTAACATTTTATGTGTGTACGTTTTTAAATCTCAATACGTACTTATTGTAATACCACTCTCCTTCATCAGGTTTTTTGATAAATTTTTATTTGACTATCTGATTCCAACAAATTAATATTTTATTTATTTCCAATACATTTTTAAATGTGTTAAGGGATTCCTATGTTCGTAAAATTTTATACTGAATGTTAAGGTTTTGAATAAAATAATTTAAAAGGTAACCTTCTGTATTTTATTACCATCCAAATAATATAGATTATAAATTACCACAAACAAAAATCGGTATTATGAATAAATCAGTTTTATATTTTCTAGTTTTTTCACTCCTGGTAGTTTTTTATTCCTGTTCTGATCATTCCGCTGCACCTTCATCTGCTGCGCTGCTTGACGAAACAAGAGACAACGAGTTAAATGATGGTTTTGTTAAAATTAAAGACGACAAAGGTTTTCTATGTGCGGAAGGAATGCTAGACAATAAAGTAAGAAAGGGAGAATGGAAATTCTATCTTTCTCCCGAAAGCCGTCAGACTGAAACACCTGATGTTATTGGTTCGTATGATGAACTGGGTAATAAGGACGGAGAATGGATTCACAATAATATCAAATATGGTATTAATGTAAAGGTTACCTTCAATAAAAATGTAATGGAAGGTGAGTGTATATATTATGATAATGAAAATGCTATTCTTGCAAGAGGCTTGGTTGCAAATGGAAGCCGTCACGGGAAGTGGATTCTTTATGATGACAAAAGTGGTACTACAGGCGGCTATCATCAGGATGGTTATAAGCTGAATAATAAAATGACGGAAGGTTACTATAAAAATGGAATCCGTCTTGGCCGATGGGATTATGACTATTACCTCGACAAAAATACCCACGTCAAGGGTCAGTTGACTTTCGAAGATGGTAAAAACAACGGCCGTCTGGAGTTTTACAAGATCGAACGTCATGAAAAATTCGGTACAGAAGAAATGCTTGCCGGTATCGGTACCTTTACAAACAATATCAAAACCGGTCGATGGGTGGTTTTCAACTACGGAACTAAAGGCGATTTTATTGAAACAGG
>CAJQOX010000294.1 GCA_905480075.1 uncultured Aureispira sp.
TTGTGATGTGGTCTTTGGGACAGTACGACAATTGTTTTTTAAATGAGCAACCTGTAGACATCAACAGAATCAAGACTGCAGAAAAATTTGATTCACTCGATTGCCTTTTTGCAGGGTCCTCCTATTCTTATTCAGGAATTAACCCTTTGGAATTTGACAGTCTGAATTGGGAATGCTATAATCTGTCTGTTTCAGGGAGCGGGGTTTATTTTATTGAATTGCTTGTAGAAGACTATGTTGTAAATCACAAGCTTCCTGAAAGGATGATAATCGATATATCACCTAATACTTTTTCAGGTCACAGCGATGATTGGTATGCTTATCCTGTTCACCGCTATCTTCATATTCCAAGAAGTCACGAAGAGATCGTGATGAGATATAATACTTTTGATGATTATTTCAGATTACTCAGGAAAAGTGCTTACAAAGGCATAAGCTATTTTTTTAGTTCCGATGAATTCAATAATCTGAATGTCTCTGATTCAATGCGTTTTTACAGAGGTTATTATAAAAAGTGCACTGTGCAGGATACTTCATCAGCATCTGATGGTTTTTCCTCCCTCAATTTTTTGAAGTCTGCTGAATTTGATCAAATTAAATTATCAAAATTAATGGAGTTGATCGCAGAATATGAACAGAAAGGGGTCAAGGTTTATTGGTTTATTCCTCCCGTTCAACAACTGAATGCCTGTTTTTCTGAAAGATTCCAAAAAAAATATGCAGATGCTCTGTATAAATTACGCTCCCTTTCATTGGAAATTACTGTAGATCACAGCATATTTCAATTAACGGACTTCAGAAATGCAGATCATCTGAATTGTTCAGGAGCTTCAAAATTAAGCAGGCAGATAGTGGATTATTTTAAAAAGGGATGAACCCTCTAATCAATCCCGCCACTTCTTTCTCCACTGTCAATCCCTCCGCCAAGACGACCGGCATTCTTAGAACGGCTGTCACGTACATTTACTTTGCCAAAACGATAGGAAAAGCTCAGCATAAATACAGGGGCTTCCCATATATATTGATTGAATTGTGTGAAACTTGGTGTAATTGTTTCAGATGTGTAGGGAACTAACACAGGACTTTGAACACTTAAGGTGATTGTTCCTTTGTTTTTTAGGACTTTTTGACTGACAGACAAAGAATTCCAGGTGTATCCGCCACTATATCCCTGAGCAACAATTCTTGGCAAGTTGTAAAAGGCATTAACGCCAATCCGCATTCCAAATTTAAAGGTGAAATTCATATTAAAACGGACATTCCCTGCCACGGCATTATATACAAATTCTGACCCTACATTCGATCCGTCCTGAATGTTCTGATAAACCGAACCACTCAGGCCGATCGTCCACCATTTGAAGGGAACAAATCGGGTGACAAGCTCGCAGCCCCAGTTATGGCTTGAATTAAAATTAATCGGTGTTCTTTCTCTAACTCCATCGGAACGTAATATTCTCATATCGTCTATCAGGTCGGTATTGTATTTGTAAAAACCTGTAAGCATAAAGGTATTACCGCCCTTCCAGTAATTAACATAAGTCAACTCGGCGGCATTGGTGAATTGTGGAAGTAAAAAAGGATTTCCATAACGCAGGTTAAGCGGGTCGCTGTAACTGGCGAAAGGATTCAGTTCCCAGGTAGAGGGTCGGTCTATCCTTCTGCTGAAGCCTAACTGAACCTGCTGGTTTTTTGGCAGTTCATAAGAAATATGAGCAGTAGGAAATATACTCGGGTAATTGTTTGTAAAGCTTGACCCTACCGGTGAAACCAACGTAGAGTTAGTGAGGGTGTATTCTCCGCGGAGTCCTAATTTATACCTGAACTTACCTATTTTATGTGCAAAGGTTACATAAAGTGCATGGACTTGTTGTATGTATTGAAAATTATTTGTCAAAGCAGTGTCATTGGTCATTTCCATTAAAGAATAATCATAGGATTCTGATTTGAAATCTTTTCCGATCCATCTGACATTGCCTTTATAACCGACCTCAAGTTTTACTTTTTTATTAAATGGGTGTGTGTAATCAATTCGAACAACTCCCTGATGCATGTTGTCCAGGGTTGAGGTGAATTGAGAATCTGGAGTACTGTTGAGATTTACCCTGTTGGCATCATATTGCTGTTCCAGAAAGTTGTTTTCTTTTAATTTGTTATTTAAGGAGTATTGTAAATCGATAACCAATTCCTGCTTGTCACCCATTGTGCCTGAACGTCCTGCTGCCCTTCCGTCACCATGCCCTCTCCAGTGTTTATATCCTCCGCTTGCATCTTTTGAATTGTCTCTTCTTTTACTGCTTTCAAGCTTTTCTCCTTTCTTTTTTTTCTGCTTAAACACTTTAGCATAAATAAGATTATAGGTCATGCTGATGCCATTCCTGCTTCCGTCATTCGTCCGTGTATTGATGTTGGTATTTGCTCTTTCTGTATTTTGAAAATTATAATCCATCGTATTGCTGTTTCCTCCACCGCCGGGTCTTATCCTTGCGGCAAGGGTCAGGGTATTATAATCGTCAAAATAATAGTCCATGCCCAAACGAGCCATGCCGCCGTTCCTGATGCGTTTGCTGTTGCTGAATTGTTCCAGATAGGAGGTGTCTGAAGGGATTGTAGTATGTCTTAAAATGTAGCTTTTGCTGTACCGTTCACTGTAGTTATAGCTGAAATTAGAAAAAATATTTAATTTGTTGTTTTTGAAATTAAGACTCAATCCGGCATTATATCTTCTGAATGGAACCCAGGTTGAAGTCCCTGCTGAGAGTTTGGCAGAACCTGTAAAGCCTTCCAGAACATTTTTCTTCAATACTATGTTAATAATTCCTCCCCCTCCTTCAGGGTCGTATTTGGCAGAAGGATTAGTGATTATTTCTACCGTTTTTATACTGTTAGCTGGTAATTGATCAAGGATTTCGGCCTGACTATCTCCTGTTAAGCCGGTAGGTCGTCCATTGATATATACCTGCACAGATGATCCGCGAACTTTGACAGCACCTTCAAAATCTACCTCTACAGTGGGGGTGTTTCTCAATACCTCGGTAGCATTTTCTGTCTCACCAAGGTTGGTCTTGTCTACATTAAATATTTTTTTATCCAACCCTAACTGAAAAACCGCCTTTTCAGCAGTGACTTCAGCAATCTTCAAGGTCGCCTCTGTAGGTGCTATAAATATTTTGCCATATTCAGTGGTAGGTTCTGATGGAGGTAGCCTGAGAGGGAGGTTAATTGTACTGTAACCAAGATAACTGATTGTAACTCTGTGTCTGCCCAAAGGTAATTTCTCAATCTCAAACCTACCCTTGCTATCAGTAATCATACCTCCTACCAATGAGGAATCCCTTCGGCTGAATACAGAAACCATAGCAAATTCCAATGGCTTGCCACTGACAGAATCAAATACAATCCCCGATATTTTACCAATTTTCGGAATTTGTCTCCCATCTTTGCCTCCCCATCCGCCTTGATTAGGACGTTGGGCAGAAATCGTAATGACTATTCCGGAAACAAACAAAAAAGTAAGTAGCCCTTTCATGATTTTATACTTTTTAACAAACTAAAAAACAGAAAAAATCAGCCATGATAAAGACTGACTCTTCTTTTTAGAAACCAAGACTATTGAGGGACGTAAAAGTTTAATGCAAAGATACAATAAAGGGACAAGACCAATATGTTTTTAGATGAATTGATCGTTTTTTTCGATTGAAAATGGATTTGGGGAATGAAGTATAAGTAGATAAAATACTTAATGATAATTTTACTGAGATAAATCAAAAAAAGCAAACAAGAGATTTGTTTGCTTTTTTAGTTTTGTCAATTACTTTTGATAATCTTTTCTATCCTGGCTTTTTTCCTGTTCCGGTCTTTTAATATTAATGTATAAACCCCATTAGCATAATTCCTTAAGTCAATTCTCAGATTGCTTATCTGACCGGAAATAACCTTGTAGTCTGAATTGAAGACGAGTTCACCTAAACTGTTAACTAAATTAATGTTAATGTTTTCAGAATCTCCGCTTTCAAGATCAATGTGCACATATTGTCCTGAAGGCATAGGGTAAATTTTGTGGATTTTTAAATCATCCGATAATTCCAGATCTTTTCTGTTGACAGAAACAATATCTGATATTGAAACATGACCATCTGTTTTAATACTTTTTATCCTGTAATAGGAAGTGCCTGAAAGTGGGTTTTTATCTTTTTCATAAAATTCATTGCCACTCTGGAAACCGGGCAAATAATCAATGATTTTTTCAAAGTATATACCCTCTGCACTTCTCTCAATTTCATATCTGTCATATTCTTCAATATCCGCAGATGATATCCATTCTAACTCCACAATATTATTTATAGCTTTTGCCTCAAAACTTATTATATCAGTTGAAAGAACTATGGGGGTTGCCCCGACAAAAAACGGACAATGTTGAGAATGAGTACAGGTGGATGGTACGTCAAATGTATAGCAAAATACATACTGATTGCCAATTACAACAGGACTGAATGTCATACTGGCTAATGTCCCGGTTTGAATCGGTGCCCCACAGGTAATGTCATAGAGTTCCCAGCTCATATTTATCACGTTTCCTGAACCGCAGTTTGATGTGATTATCACATTGAAATCCACACTGGTATTTGTTGCCTGGAAATCATAACAAAATGTATTGGTAGAACTTGCTTGTAATTCCGGTATAAAAGGACTTGTCTGGCAATCATCAACTACATTTTGTACGGTTGGATTGGTCGGGTACCCTGCTGCAGTACCACAAGGGGTTGTACATAAATCACAAGGAGGGTCAGGTTCTCCGACTTCTATACAAAAATCTGCACAACCTCCATTGCCACAAGGTCCTCCGGGAGCATAACAAACAGAAACAAAATAGGTGTTTCCTACAATTAAACCTGTTAAGACGTGTACATCATCAAGTGGCGCCCCCGAAAGGCAGGAAATACTGTTTAGTGCACCACATGATCCCCTGAATACTTCTGACCTTGTAAAACAACCGGAAATTACAGTGTTGCCTATGCTTACATACATGCTTGATGCTGTCGCAACAAAGGAATACCAGGAACATTCATACCCGGCAATTATACAGGCACTCGCGCCACTTGCTCCTCCTCCTGATGCTGTTGAGCCATTTGTACAGGCAGCTCCGGATACAATTAGTGTTGCTGTAGCGCAGGTTCCGCTTGGTGTAGCATTACAATTGGGTGAGGGACCCCCTCCTGCAAATGAAAACGATGATAGCAATAAACAAATAAGAAAAGATAAGAGTTGTAGACTATTTCTCATAAACATATGTTTTTATAGGGGTGAAGTTTTTGTCTCGTATTTCTCTGAATGGCAGAATTTTTATCCTTACGTTTTTATTTATTTCAATAAAAACTACTTCGTCATATAACCTTTTTGAATTTACCTGATACATGATTTCGTCAGGGATTTCTCTGGAAGTCTTTTCTCCTTTCAGTAGTATTTGATAACTGCCTTTTTCGGGCATTTCCTCTGCAAGTTGAATCAAACTTGAATTTATTGTGTTTTCGTCTTGTGTAACAACCTGTGAAAACCCCTCAAAAGAAAAGAATAAAATGGTTGTCAGAAAAAAATATATTTTCATGATATGTAGAATGAATTAAATCTAAAATAGGATTAGTTACTAAATAAATACTCCTTAAATATGAAATCGTCAGAACGAATATAACAAAAATTATGCTTTTTGAATGATATTATCTTTACTTTTAGTTGTTTCTTGATATATTATTTTGTTTTTTTTTGGTTTTTGCAGGCTAATTATATTTATTGAAAGGGGCCTTGGGTTTTAGATTTGTCTTTGTGTTTTATCTTCAATGTTTTAATTATTATTATAGATATGAAATTGATAAAAAAAAGAGAATGAAATGCCTTTTTGTTTTAAGATGAAAATTTTTTAAATAATTTACTCGATTACAATTTTTAAAGAACCTGAAATACTATGTGACACCAAAAAGAATCCGAAAATAGGGAGCCATTTAATCATTCCAATTTGATTTAATTTTTTACAAAATTAATAAATTCTGACTTCATCGCTTTGCTTGTAAGTCAAAATGTATAAACGGGAAAGGTGTTCTTGTTTGGGAAACAATCAATTTAAACAATAAGAAGGGTGATATTGTTTTTATTATTTTTTTAATAGCACAAATATAAGTAAAAAAATGGATAAACAAAGGTTAGTGTTAATTGAAGTCAGATATTTAATTTATGAATATTTTGTTTTTTTATTTAGAAAGGGGGTAAATGTTGATGCCAATGAAATATTTAATGTTTAAAAAATCTGTTAATTTAGATTGGTGTTTTTATTCATAAAACCGCCAGATAGTCTCAAAGTCTTTCTTTAACTTCTGTTTCTTCAGTAGCGCCCTGACCATTTCAACTGGCATCGAATTTTCTTTCATAACAGCATCGTGAAATTCCCTGTAAGTCATTTTTCCACTTTTGACCAGTTCTTTCTCCATTGCCCTGAATTGAAGGCCTCCTATCATATAGGCTATCTGATACAGGGGGCCGTAGCCTCCGGTAAAAGAACGGCGGACTTCTCCCGCTGCATTCGCCCGTTCATGCCCTACGCGGTCTACCAGAAAATCTATGCATTGCTGTGGTGTCCATTTTTTGAGGTGGTAGTTCAACGAGAAAATAATTCTTGCACAACGGTGCATTCTCCAGAATAACATGCCTACCTTGTCTTCAGGTGTAGCCGCAAATCCCTTGTCCCACAAAAGCATTTCCCAGTAAAGGGCCCAGCCTTCTATCCAGAATGGAGTATAGAAATCACGGTAAGAATGATTCCGCTCATTCATGAACATCTGAAGATGATGCCCGGCAATTAATTCATGGTGTATTACTGCCCTGGAAAAATGTGGGTTGTTGCCACGCATCGACATCAACTTGTCTTCGTGGTTCATTTCGTCGGTAGGGTAGGAGATCTGCAGTACTTCGCCTCCCAGAAAAAAGGGACTTATGAGTTGTCTTTTAGGCGAGATCATAGACATTCGCCAGGTCTCTTCTGCCAGTGGTGGAATGCTTATAAGCTCATTTTTTTTGAGGAAATCTACTGATTCATTATAGAGCTTCAACATGGTTTCGGGCTGTTGACCTTCAGGGACAAAGCTTTGTTTGACCTTTTCCTGTGCCTTTTTCCAATCAGCTCCAAAGCCCATTTCCTCAGAAGCTTTCAGCAATTCGGCATCACACCAGGCAAATTCCTTGTTGGCGATCTCCACCAGTTTTTCGGGCCCGTAGGGAATCATCTCCTTCCGCAGAAGCCTTATCAATTCCTTCTCACCGATAGGGTTTCCTATGATGCCACTGCCATCGTCTTCATGCAAAGTACTGCTGTCTATCTGATTTCTGATAAGGTTTGCATATTGCCCCATCAGATCATCCACCAACAGATAGGGTTTGTTTACCCACCAGGTAAATTGTGAATCATAACCCTTATAGAAATCATACACACTTTTAAGGGCTTTTTGTTGACCCAGAATTATTCTCTTTGCACGTACTGCCAAAGACTTGCTGAACCTAGGGTTTTCATCTATCAGAAGAGTGGAAATTTTTTCCAGTTCCTTTGAAATAACAGTCAGTTTATCTGCCACTTCCTGACCATTCATGCGCTTGCCCCTTCTTCGTGTTTTTTCCAGTCCGTAAATCGGTTCTCCAAAGGCTATCCACTTGCGCAAATGTTTATATTCTCCTTTATCAACAGATAAGGAATGTAATTTGTCTCTGATGTAATTCTGACTTAGCAAATAATCCACCTGTCCTCCTGTAGAGAGTTTGTCGAACGAGAACTTATCCAGTTTTTTTTGGTTTTCTTCAAAAAAAAGAATCAACCGGTCGGTTCTTTCCGGAGAATTATCAATCATATAGAAGCGGTTCAGAAGGGCATAGTCTGAACGCAGTTCTATCATGAACTGATAGAGTTCACTTACATGTTCTGTCGCTTTCTGTGCCTTGGGCTGAATCAGAAAAAGGAAAAAGATCAGGAATGTTTTCAGGCTTTTAATTGTATAATTCATCTGCTGTTTTTATTGTAGTAAGTAGTAAGTAAATAATATGATTTTATTTTGATCATTCTACTTGTTTTTTACAAGGTATAAATAAAAAAACAGCAGATTGTATTCAGCCTTTCTGTTTTTTTTATATTCCAGATGAATGAAACTAGTATAGGGTTTTACAAGTAGCTGATTTTTAGATAAACATGCTGTCTTCTGATTGTGTTTAGATTACTTGTTATTATTATTAGGGCGTTCGGGCGCTACGTTCCATAGCTCGCTTTTCGCTCGGCCAGCAGAAGCTGTAAAAACAGCTGCTGCTGTCTGCTGCCTGAGGCAGCACTATTGCACATCGCTATCGCAAAAATGATTGAATGATTAAAAAACAGGATGATAAAATCCAATTAAAGTAATTGGATTGTCAATAAAATTAATCATGTTTGTACTAAAAAAAAACCTACAAATACCGTTTAGGGTACTCAAAAAAACGGACGGTTCCATTTCCCTTCGTAACATCCGACCATTTTTCAACCGCATAATCTATCGCAACAATACCACAGGTGGGAACATTGTCTATTTTTGGCTGTGCATACCAGTTGGCAAATTCAGTATAGGCATAATTGTGACCGAACATCAATGCGGATGACCATTTGTTCTTAAATTTTTCCCTCACGGTTCTCAACAGGGTTTCTGAACCTACCTCGTAAATGTCGGGGAACAACCTGATTTTTTCTTCAGGCATGTTCATTGCTTCTGCAAATGAGAGGGCTGTAGATAATGCCCTGTTTGCTGGACTTGAAACAAGGGCATCTGCCTTTATACCTTTTCGGTACATCAATTGTCCCATAAAAGGGGCATCTCTTTTACCTCTTTTGTTCAGAGGACGGTCGAAATCATCAAGGTCGGGAAATTTCCAGCTCGATTTTGCATGGCGGACAAGAATAAGTGTTTTCATGTTGAAGGGGGTTAGAACTAGCCAATTAATTAATCTACCAGAGAAAGTTGTATGCGCTTTCGCTGTATGTCTATTTCTAATACCGTGACTTCAAGTTCCTGACCTAATTTAAGAATTTTTGCGGGGTCATCAACAAATTTATGACTCATTTTTGATTTATGTATCAATCCGTTTTCCTTGATACCTATATCCACAAAGGCTCCAAAGGCAGTTATGTTGGTCACTACAGCAGGTAGTTTCATCCCGCTGCTGAGTTCTTCTATTGTGCTTATAAGTGCAAAAGAAAAAGTCTGACGTGTAGGGCGCGGGTCTCTTCCCGGTTTTTCCAGTTCCTTCATTATATCTTTCAGGGTGGGCAGGCCTACCTTTTCATTGGTATAGTTCTCAAGTTGTATCTGCTTTCTTTTTTCTGAGGATGCTATCAGGTCGGCTACTTTACATTTCAGATCTTTGGCCATCTTCTGTACCAAAGAATACGATTCGGGATGCACCGCCGTATTGTCAAGAGGGTTTTTGGAGTTCTTTACCCTCAAAAATCCTGCTGCCTGTTCGTAGGCCTTAGCACCCAGCCTTGGCACTTCTTTTAACTCCTTTCTGCTGTTGAATGATCCGTTAGCTTTGCGATGTGCAATAATATTACGGGCTATGCTGTATCCCAGTCCCGAAACATAGGTAAGCAGATGTTCGCTTGCGGTATTAAGGTCCACTCCCACTGAGTTGACACAGCTTTCGACCACCACATCTAGTTTTGTCTGTAATTTTTTTTGGTCTACATCGTGTTGATACTGTCCTACTCCTATGGATTTAGGATCAATCTTTACCAGTTCGGCCAGTGGGTCGGTCAGACGCCTGCCTATAGATACTGAACCTCGGACAGTGATGTCCTCATCCGGAAATTCCTTACGGGCAATATCAGAAGCGGAGTAGATAGAGGCACCGCTTTCATTTACCAGAAAGATATCTACCTTAGTATTAAATTTCAACCCTTTTACAAAGGCCTCGGTTTCCCGGCCTGCAGTGCCATTGCCCACCGCTATTGCTTCTATGTTATATTTGTTTACCATACGGGTCACTATGTCGGCTGCTTCCTTTGTTTTATTCCGGGGAGGGGTAGGATAGATGACAGTGTGTTCCTTTAAGTCACCGGTGTCCGTTAGACAAACTACCTTGCAGCCTGTAGCAAAGCCGGGGTCTATTGCCATCACTCTTTTTTGTCCGAGAGGAGGGGCAAGTAGAAGTTGACGAAGGTTTTCGGCAAAGATGGCAATAGAATGTTCATCGGCTTTAGCCTTTGCCAGGTTCCTGAATTCAGTGCTGATTGAAGGTTTTAACAAACGTTTATAGGCATCGGTAAGGGCATCAGCTACTTCATCCTCCGATTTGTTTTTGCCTTTCAGATAGATTCTGTCCAGACCTCTGAGGACATACTCTTCGTCGGGTTCTATGTTTACCCTCAGGAAGCCCTCTTTTTCTGCTCTGAAAATTGCGAGCAACTGATGTGGCAAAATTCGGCTCAATGGTTTTTCGAATTCAAAATAATCTTTGTATTTTACAGCTTCCTCTTTCTTACTTTTTACCACTTTAGCGGTACCTTTGGCATAGCGTTCAAACTGAAACCTTACGGCATTCCTTGCCCTCTCATCTTCGTTTATCCACTCGGCTATAATGTCCCTTGCACCCTGTAAGGCTTCCTCAATATTCGCTACCTCGCCCTTGACAAATCGCCCGGCTTCTCCTTCCGGATTGTCACTTCGTTGTGACATTAGTATTTTTGCTAGCCCTTCAAGTCCTTTTTTTCTGGCTTTTTCCGCCCTCGTCACCCGTTTTTTCTTGTAGGGAAGGTAGATGTCTTCCAGTTTTGTCAGATCAAAACAATTTTCAATACGCTTTCTTAGTTCCGCTGTCAGTTTGTCCTGCCCTTCTATTGCTTTCAGGATGGTATCCTGCCTTTTTAGAATGTCCTTCTGTTGTTCCCAGCTTTCGAAGACCTGCATGATCTGTACCTCATCGAGGCTGCCTGTGGCCTCCTTTCTGTATCGTGCAATAAAAGGAATTGTAGCCCCTTCTTCAAATAATTCTATTACTGCTTTTATCTGAGCAGCCTTTATATTTACCAATTTTGCAATTCTCTCAATCATCTGTTTAATCGCGATTCATTTTTTAATCATTTTAATCAGACAAATGTAGTTATTTTGGAGTACACTACCAATGATAACTACTGAATGACCCTTTTTTTTATTTTTACAAAAAAAATTAATAAAGAATAATAATTGATCCAGAATCAGAAAGGCCTCGAATAGATTTTATAAATAGAAAAAATGAAAGGATTATTTGAATAAAACTTTTCGGGTATGCAAGTGTTCATTGCTTATCCAGGTAAACAGATAGATTCCGGGACTGAGGTGATGAGAGAAATTTATTGTTTTCAGGGAGGAATTATTTTGAGGCTCAAATGTTTTTTGATAAATCACCTTTCCTGAAATATCCTGAATCTGAAGCGCAGCAGGATCATTTTCGAGCAGACTGACCACAATTTGAAGGTCCGCGTTGATATCAACCGGATTGGGGTAGACAGAAAAATGTATGTCAGAAATACCTGCTTCAACTACCTTGGTATCCGATTGCTTTTGCTGTCCGTCCAGATCTACTATCAAAAGTCGGTAATATGAGGTGCCGAGAAGCGGATTGGCATCTATGCTTGAATAGTAATTGGCAGAAAAGGTTGTCCCGTTCGCTTTAACCTGATCGATGTTTTTATAATGTATACCATCTGCTGAACGCTGAACTATAAAGTGACTGCTGTTCTCTTCTACTGAGGTTTCCCAGTTTAAAACAACTTTATCTTTTATTAATGTAGCATTGAAATTTAAAAGCTCTACAGGTAAAAAACAGTTAAGATCAATGTTTGCCAGTCCGGTGCCCATTGCATTATCATTGAAACAGCGTAAAATGGAAATGTTGTTGGCAGCAAAGACCGTATTTACCGGGGGGGTATAATAAAAACTCCAGGTAAAGGGGTCTGCATTCGTTCCCGAACCGGATGTAGGAGTGATCTCTATAGAGTCCACTGAGATGTTTCCTCCTCCTTCATCTATAAAATAACTGATAGAAGCAGGTAGCTGACCTTCAAATTCAAAGTGAAGCAAAACAGAGTCGCCCGGACAGAGAGATTGGTCAGGAGTCGTTAATCGGAGCACAGGTTCTGGCGGATAGGGAGTGAAATCCCAGCCTGCGTTATTTCCCTGGTCATCGGCATTGGCACCTGCCTGAAATCTTGCCCGGCCGGAACCTGAATAGGTAGGCAAGGACGAGGAAACAAGCATGGTGTCACAAAGCGGATCCGCAACACAAAGTGCATTTTCAGTAGTCATGCCATTTCCGATAGCCCAGTTGTCACGCATATAGATATAATCCACACAGACCCGCCCACTGTCTTTACGAATAAAAGCATTGATGCCACCCGTTGAGGCGTTGAAGGTAATCTCGCCACCTCCTCCACTTCCAACAGCATTAAACGCTGCAGTATTGGCCAGATGTTGAACATTTAATGAACCGAAGGTATAGGTTTTTGAAGGACTGAAGGTAAGTTCATGATGATAGAAATTAAAACCATTTATTATTCCATCCTCAAAAAATCGCATCGTATCTATTTCAATATTACCATTCCTGATGTCGAGCGGGTAACTGCCATAACTTTCTATACGGTTAAACTTGGTCTGAATATTTCCACTACCTCTTATAAAACCCCCATTGCTAAAGTGTATATTATTAAAGGTATCTTGAATAGCAAACAATGAGGCAAGGTATTCAAATCTTATATTGTGATAACGATGATTATTTCCCCCTCTCATTCCATTGTAATAACTGTTCTGAGGACCTGTGAAATGTATCGTAGATGTACCGGCATCTACTGAATAACCTGTCCCTGTTGTCTGAAATGGAAATTTCCCAGTTGCCCCAATGTAAACACCTGTAATGAGGATGTCTGAAGATCCTAAAACAAGACGATTAGGAGCTGCCCCTTGAGATCCAAAATTATAGGTACTCAAGACTTTTCCGTTTGTGTTAAGCGTACCTTCGGTAAGTTCTGTGGTAAAGGAAAATGGGGTCAGCTTATTAGGTGCAAAAAATGAATCCTGTAATATCCACTCTCCTCCACCTTTGAAGGTTACTTTACGGTTGAAATGTTGACGGGAGGAAGTGATAGTATATCCTGAACCACTACCTCTGAACTGAACATCTCCGAAAAACTCCTGCTGCATAGTTTCTGAAAAAACCAGCGACTGAAAAATATCAAGACGATCCGGTAAAGCACCAAATAGAACAGGTTGAATTGTGTTGTCATGCAACCATAGCATAGTACCACATTCCGCTGCTTTCGAAGACAGATTAATATGGACGGTATCTTCATTTCCGGTAAAAGAACCATTGGTGAAAACTACAGTATCAGAACGAGAAGGAGGACAGTTGCCAACAGCAATGTTGTTTCCTCCGGAAGCATCAAGCATAATACCATCTGCCAAAGACCAGTTGGAAGGATTGTTCCAGCTTCCTCCGCTGTTGCCCGCTGTGACATCTAGCCAATAGAGTTTTCGGGGCAAATCTGATACCCCGGTCCATCCTGTAACCGTACCACTGAGAATAGAATTTGAAAAGCTGAATGCGGCACTTGAGGCACTGTTATCTGTAAGGTTTACATAGGAAATCGATTGAGGTACTGTTGAAAAGAAATCTCCTCCTGTTATGTTTATTACATTTACACAGGTTCCGGTAGCATCTAGAACAGCATTCGGTGCCTCCAGTGTTTGTGTATGATTTGTTGCATGTACTATCTCATAATCACGCCCCGGAAAGAGTTTCATAAGACGTAGGTATTTTATGTCCTGACTAAATTGAACACTGCCCATATAGAGTGCAGAGTCGATAACTATAGAGGAGTTGGTTGCATCTGTAAAAAGGAAGGCGGTCTCGTTTTGATTGGTAGCATGACAGGTGAATTTATGAATCGTGTCAATTATGTTGGTATGTGAATAATACCTGCCACGTTGATTGAATGTAATGTTGTGATAATGATTTGACCCGGAATTGCTATATCGCTGCAGCCAGGGTTGTGGGCCATAAAATGTTATGTCGTGAAAACGATGACCGCCTCCCAAAACCATACGGGTGTACAGATTATTTGTCTGATCGGTCATGTGAATGTGAGAAGTCCCTGCATCTATGATGAGGTTGTTGATGCTGCTGTTGACATCGAAAGGGTATCTTCCGGTGGCAGAACCCATATATTTTCCAGAAATAAAAATTTCGGAATCATAAAGACTCAATTGTCTGGAAAATCCGGTTTTTGATTCAAAGGAGGCTGTAATAATTGTTTCTCCATTGCTGTGAAAATTCCCCCTTCGCAATTGCCATACATAGTTTCTGACAAAATATACAGGAACGGAAAAAGTATCGAGTAAATGCCAGGTCCCTGTATCGTCTGTAGCTTCAAAGATAGTTTTGAAATTAAAATCTTTTCCAGCAGATTGAATAACAGGGTACCTTTCCCAGGTTCTGAATGCAACGATGCCATTGAATTGATTCGTCATCTGAGGACTGAATATCAGGCTTCCGTAGATTGATAGTATTCTGCTGTTTTTGCTGTTCACTGCCACATCATCGTAGATGCTGCCACTTTGTAACCACACCATACTTTTACATTCTGCGGACGGACTGTCAATACGCACATAGGACTGGTCGGGAAATAAAACAGAATCTGCCAGTGTTGGAGGACAGGCATCCGGGAGAATGGTATCTCCGGGCAACGCTGCAGGAAATAAATTGCCGTCAACCCAGTTGTTTGCGTCCGACCAGTCCCCAAATTCCAGGGTTGCCGAAGGGGAAGAAGGAGGTGGCCCTACCCAACGTAAATATCTTGGAACAGGTAAGCCCAATGCAACTCCTCCGGCAGTCCACGAAGCGTTGCCACTACCGGGAACTTCGTAGGAGTTAGCCCCTAATTCGTATGGTGCTTCAGTGCCGGTACCCTGAACATTTTCAATCCGTACAAAATCGGCATCAATCAATGCAGCAGAACCCGTTCCAAAATTAAAATCAAGGTTCTTAAGCAGAAGCGGATTGTTACATTCGCCCTTCAATTTTGTTATAGCGGTAGCCCCAATATTGAAAATTGAGGTAGCAGAGTTAATTACTAAATCATATTCGGAATTGTATAAGCCCCCATTTTGTATTTCAAGAAGACTGTTTACTGTATAGTTAGTGCTTTGCATATTAAAAAAACCTTTTTTAATTTGCAAAGTATCAAACGTAGCATTATTTACACCAAAATTGTATAAAATACAATAGGCATCTAATATTACGATGTTGTAGGTAGAGTTCCCTGGATGAAAAATAGCATAGTCTGCTGTTAATCTTATTGAAGAATTAGCCGACGTTAGGTTAAAGGTAGAATTTCGTGTGCGCCAGGTGCCATTTACAGTAATATCTGCATTGCTGATATCCATTATTGCTGTTGCAGGTGTGTTACTCGTTTGAAAGGATGTCCAGTAGTGGGCATTCCCTATGACATTAAAAGTGCCTTGAAGATGATTGAGAATATAAATATTGGAAGTGTTGTTGAAGTTTACAACCGCATGTAATCCATTAATTAAAAAAGAATATTGTAAATTAACTGCCCATCCTCCTTCAACCGGACAATTAAAATTTGAAATTCCTGAAAATGCCTTGACATTTCGCCCTCCTTTAAATGAAGTCTCAAAATCTACCGTCCCGGTTATTCCCTGATTGAGCTGCAGCGTTGTTGTGGCGTTATAATGATGAAGAAATTCATATACCGTAAATGAACCGTTTAGTGGCTCAAAAACTAAATTCTTGTTGTATAATCGGTTGCCATTAAAACGAAGGGTGTCAGCACCGGCTGATAAAAAGTGTAAATCCCCTGTCCAGGTGTTAAATGACTGACCTGCTTCGAGTGTCATCGATGCATAAATATCCAATCGGGCAGAACCGATGAAGCCTACACCGGAAACTCCTGTATTCCATACTAAATTCTGACATACTGAAGTAGAGATTATGTTAGCTTTGTCATTGATTGCAAAACCGGAGTTGGCATCAAAGACAACATCATTGAAACTTTGTGGTACCTGACAGACTGCATTGCCCGGCCCACCGGGTAGGGTGTCCCAGTGTGTCAGGTCATCCCAGTTGCCTGCACCGCCTACCCAATAATAGGTGCCGGGGTAAGGAGGGCATTGAGCATTTAGGTTTGATGAACACAGAAAATAAAAAAATATTATATTAAAAAGTATAGTTTTACCCATAGATGCATTTAATGTTGTTTGGAAATGAGAACGAATATACTAATTGTCAACTATTTATTTACGGCTTAGTTTAATTAATGTTTTGTAATTTTTTTATTTATTTTTTTTAGTTCGTTTTTGTAAATAAAATTATGTTGCAATTAAGCTTCTTTAAGCTGTTTCGTACATATAGTACTAATTTTATAAAGTTTTACTTTTTTAATCATTAAAAAAAGAAAAAATAGAATAAGGACTAATAGATATTTAAAAGTCTACTATCTGAAATGTTAATTATTTATTAATGAAAATTTAGATTTAATCAGTTTTATTTGATTTTTTTATTATTTTTTTATTGTTATTTGTATTATTTTAATTAGTAAAACTATGGTTAAGATGTATTTATGTATAATTTAAATGTGTATTTGTTTTATTTGGTAAAAAAGATGAAACATGTTGTGATTTAGAGAATAAAGTTTTGTATATTGTGAATATCACGCAAATAAAATATCTCGAAACGTTATTTGCGTAGAATATTAATCTACTATCTAATAATAACCTGAATTTTAATTTTAACAACCCAATTTATCACACTGTCTGTAATTTATAGTATTTAATTTCTACACTCCAATTAATTCCTGTTTTAAGAGTTTAAAAATTGATCCCACCCATGTATCATTACTATTTATCAAGACTAAGACCTAAGACCTGAGAAAACTCTTTTAAGTGTAGCTTTTATATTTCTATAACTTATAGTATTACACCATAGCTATGAGTATTCCTAGTATTTCCCTCAGAAATGCCTCACTACCGCTTACCCGTAAACTGACGGCATGTTTAGCAATTTTTATTTTTTTATTTTCTTTCAAAACTAATGCTCAGATAAGTTCTTATACTTTTTCTGAGGCCTCTAATACTTACATTAGTGAAACTTCCGGTGGTGTTTTGGAAATTTCGGGTAAGGGAGGTAACTATATAGATGATAATGTCTATTTAAATCAACCTATTGGGTTTAACTTTGAATACAATGGAACTATATACAATACGTTTAGTATAAGTTCCAATGGATTTATTTCTATAGGCTCCATTGTATCACCTACCATTTGGATTCCTCTTTCAGATGCTCAGTCGTTTAATATGGTGAGTGCACTAGGTATGGATTTAGCAGCTACTAATACCAATAGCAGTTCCAATATCCGTTGGATCACTAAAGGTGTTGCTCCTAACAGAACATTAATAGTTCAATGGACAGAATTTAAACCTTATGGTTCTTCAAATATATCGATAAGTTTTCAGATAAGATTAAATGAAAGTTTGAATGATATTGATATTGTTTATGGAAATAACTTTAATGTTTCTACTTTTCCTTATCTGCCTGAGGTTGGGTTATCAGGTTCCAATAATGCTGATTTTAATAACAGGGAGTTAACTGCAGTTTTAAGTTGGCCAAATAATAGTTCTCCGGGTTCTTTCAACTCCAGTTCAATGTTTTTTACTCAAGGGGCAATGCCTACTGCTGGAACCACATTTTCCTGGTCTTCTGCACAGTGTTCAGGAACACCTGTGGGAGGGGCTTCAAATGCAACTTTGCAAACCTCATGTAATGGTGTTTCATTCACTGTTTCTAATACAGGACAAACGAGTCCTGCCCCTGGAATAACTTACGTTTGGCAATCTGCTTCATCTCCGGGTGGCCCATGGTCTGATATTGGAGTGCCGTCAGCATTGTACAGCGATTTAAATACTAGCTTATCTTCTACTACTTATTATAGATTATTAACAGGCTGTGTTAATAGTGGTTTGTCTACTTTTTCTAATTCCTCAGTGGTATTACTTGGAGGTCCATGTGAATGTGGTTCTTATCCAGCATCTTATGCAAATAGTACATTGGATTCGGAAATTTCAGATGTAGTAATTGGTACTATGAATAATAGTTCAAATTGTTCGGTCCCGGCACCAGGTGCAGGTTCCGTCTTAAATAGGTATTCAAATTTTACTTCTTCTGTTAGCGGTCATGTTGCTCCGCAAAGTGATATAGTAAACTTCAGTCTTACACAAACTTCATGTGGAAATAATTATAATAATTATTTTCAGATTTATGTAGATTGGAATCAGGATGGAGATTTTTTAGATTCTGATGAACAGGTATATTCTCAACCTAATGTTGTAGCAGGCTCTCAAACTGTAAACGGAACTTTTCAGGTGCCATGTAGTGCTCCTACAGGGTCCACAAGAATAAGGGTTGTTAATGTTGAATCATCCTCTGCCTCGATTACCAATTACGCCCATACATTATATAATTATGGCGAAACGGAGGATTATTGTTTTACAGTGACAAATGGTCCCGGAACTCCAACCTTATCTTGTTCTTCAGATTTATCTGTATCGACTAATAATTCTTGTCAAGCTATTGGAAATTATTCTGTAACTACTTCTGCAGGTACTTTATCTTATTTGTTTTCAGGTGTAACTTCAGGGTCTGGCTCAGGAACGGGCACAGGTAGTATCTTTGAACTTGGAGTAACTAATGTTCTTGTCACGGCAAATGATAATGGTTGCACTAGTACTTGCTCTTTTACGGTCACTGTAATCGACTCTACTCCCCCAGCCTTAAATATGCCGGCTGATACTACTGTTAACAATGATCCTAATTTGTGTTCTGCTGTTGTTGATTATGATTTTCCTACAGCTTTTGATAATTGTCCCGAGCCTTCGTCAGGTGCTGCATTTTTGTATTCGGGTCCGGCCCCTATACCGGATAATGGTTCGCTTACTCAGGTTTTAAATGCTAATGGACTTAATAATTTAATGGGCTCAAATGTTAATCTTACAGATGTTTGTATTAATATAAGTCATACCTGGGTAGGAGATTTGACTGTTCAACTTACTTCTCCTGGTGGTACAGTTTATGAATTAACATCAAATAATGGTGGTTCAGGAAATAATTATAGCAATACTTGTTTTAATATGTCTGCTATAACTCCTATTACAAGTGGTTTGCCCCCTTTTTCTGGAGTGTTTACACCGGAAGGAGTGGGTGGATTTTCTGTTTTTAATAATGAAGACCCAAATGGTAATTGGGTTCTCACAGTTATTGACGGAGTAGCAGGTGATATTGGTGATCTTCTTAATTTTTCTTTAAGCTTTACGAATACTGGCTATAATATAGTTCAGGTGGGTGGTCTGCCAAGTGGATCAGCTTTTCCTGTTGGAACCACTTATAATATTTTTTCAGTTGCTGATGACAAAGGGAATACTGCCTACGATACCTCTTTGGTAATTGTAAATGATGTAGAAATTCCAACTATAAATTGTTTTCCGGATACTACTTTCTCTGCAGACCAAAATGCATGTTTTGCAACTTTGTCATTTCCAGGGTTCCCTTCTGTTTCGGATAATTGCGGAATAGATAGTATTTATAGTGACGCTCCAGCTAATTTCCCTGTTGGTACTACCACGGTGACCTGGACGGTAAGAGACTTTTCTGGAAATTTAGCTACGTGTACTCAAGATGTGACAATAACAGACGATGAGTCACCATCTATAGTATGTCCATCAGACCAACTCCTTGCATTTGATAATGCATGTAATGCTGTCTTACCTGATTATACAAGTCTGGCAACAGTTTCTGATAATTGTCCCAGTTTTACAGTTGTTCAATCTCCTTCTCCGGGAACTATTGTTTCAGGAGGAACTATTACTGTTGAACTTGTTGTGACAGATCTTGGAGGATTAACAGATACTTGTTCATTTACAGTAACTGACAATTCACCTCCGGTCTTGACAGTTTCTGCTTCAAATCTTTCTGTTTCATGTGATGGTGGAGGAAATATTTCGGATTTGAATAATTGGCTGGCTTCTAATGGTGGTGCTCAGGCTGTAGATAATTGTGGAGGAATCATCGTCTGGACAAATGACTTTTCTGCTCTCTCTGACCTGTGTGGTCAAACAGGAGTAGCTACTGTTACTTTTACGGCAACTGATAATTTTGGCAATTCCATTTCTTCAGTTGCAACCTTTACAATCTTTGATAATACTCCTCCTGTTCTTATAGCTCCAAGTACAGATAGTATTCCGAATGATCCAAGTTTGTGTGGTGCTTACGCTGAACAGGTTTTGCCAACGGTCTCTGATAATTGTGATTTAACCGCTATTGAACCGGTAACCACTACGAATTTTAATAATTTATTTCCAATAGGAACAACAAGTGTTCAGTATGTTGCTACTGATTCTTGTGGTAATTCGGATACTGTAAGCTATAATATAGTTGTGACAGATGATGAAGCTCCTTATGTTATCAATGCTAATGACCTCTTGGTAAATATCAGTGGTCCTGTAGATTTAACTGAAGTAGCCTGGGAGTTAAAGGATAATAATGGCCTTACTATTATTACAGGCGGGGCTTATAGTTATGCTTCATCCAATAATATAGTTGTTGATGCAGATAGCCTTTCTTTATTTATAGCCCCGTATACATTTAATATTACAACCGATGGGTTTTTGGATGACAACTCAGCTAGTTGGTTTATTATTTGTAATGGTGATACTATTTCAAATGGATCTATTCTCCCCGGATTAGTATCAAATGGTAATCCTGTATTACCATGTAATCCTATTCCTACATCGTTCAATACAAGTAGTGCTAATTGTACTTATACGGTTTCTGATAATTCACTTGATCCCGTTGTACTTGAAAATTGTTCTTTAATCGCTAATAGTCCTTCTTATACTGTTTCAGGCGCAGGAACAACACCTTCTACAGGAACAACGCTTAATGGTGCCGCATTTAATATTGGTGTTACTGTTGTTACTTGGACTGCTGAAGATATTTATGGGAATATTACAACAAATGATATAACCATTACAGTTATAGATTCTGTGCCGCCAACCGCAATCTGTCAGAACCTAACAGTTCAGTTAGATGCCAATGGACAAGGTTCAATTACTGCCGGACAGGTGGATAACGGTAGCTTCGATAACTGTGC
>CAJQOX010000295.1 GCA_905480075.1 uncultured Aureispira sp.
CTTCCGCATCGAGTAAATGGAACAATGATCTTTTTTCAGTATGTTCCGGGCAAGCCGGATAACATGGTGCCGGGCGGATCCCTTTATATTTTTCTTTGATCAATTCATCATTGGATAAGACTTCCGTTTTGTCATATCCCCAGTATTCCTTACGGACCATGAGGTGCATGTATTCAGCGAAGGCCTCTGCGAGACGATCAGCAAGGGCCTTGGTCATAATAGCATTATAATCATCGAGCTCTTCTTCAAATTTTTTGACATATCCCTCAATATTTCCTCCTGCGGTTACAGCAAAGGCCCCAATATAATCAATAACTTCACTTTCTTTGGGTGCAATAAAATCACTGAGGCAGAAGTTGGATTGTCCCGGGGCTTTCTTTCTTTGTTGTCTGAGATTGCTTAAAGTAATTGCCACCTTAGAACGGCTTTCATCAGTATATACTTCAATATCATCATCCCCCACTGAATTAGCCGGAAAAAAGCCAATTACAGCATTAGCTATCAGCCATTTTTCGTCGATAATGCGCTGGAGTAAAACCTGTGCATCATCGAATAATTTTTTAGCTTCAGTCCCCACGATTTCATCTTCAAAAATAGCAGGATATTTCCCCCTTAGTTGCCATGAAGTAAAAAATGGAGTCCAGTCAATATATTTAGCAAGTTCATTAAGGTCGAACTCTTTAATAGTTTTTATTCCTGTAAAAGAAGGCGTCGGAGGCGTATAACTCTCCCAATCCAATTTCAGTTTATTTTCCTTAGCCTGTTTGTAGGTCAGGTATTTTTTAGCAGATTTTCTGTTTCCTCTGCGTACTCTTACTTCTTCAAATTCTTTCTTGATACTATTAACATAAGCCTGTTGTTGTTCTTCATTTTCGTTCAGCAGGGAACTGGCAACAGTAACCGACCTTGAAGCATCGAGAACATGAACGGCAATATTATTTTTGTACTGCGGTTCAATTTTAACAGCAGTGTGCGTCTTGGAGGTGGTTGCCCCACCAATCATCAGCGGAATATTAAAGCCCTGGCGTTCCATTTCTTTGGCAACATAGACCATTTCGTCAAGAGAGGGAGTAATCAAGCCACTGAGGCCAATGATATCTACCTGTTCTTTCCTTGCTGCTTTGAGTATATTATCGCAGGAGACCATTACACCAAGGTCAATAATTTCGTAATTATTACAGGCAAGAACAATACCCACAATGTTTTTTCCTATATCATGTACATCTCCTTTTACGGTTGCCATTAATATTTTCCCTTTAGAAGTACTACCGGAACCTTCTTTTTCTTTTTCAATAAAAGGAGTTAAATAAGCTACCGCCTGTTTCATTACGCGGGCAGATTTCACCACCTGAGGCAAAAACATTTTACCTGCACCGAACAAATCACCCACCACATCCATTCCGGCCATAAGCGGTTCTTCAATCACTCTGAGGGGGCTGACATATTTAGCATGGGCTTCAATAGTATCTTCAACAATATAATCGGTAATTCCTTTAACCAGAGAATGAGAAAGTCTTTCTTCAACATTTCCTTCTCTCCAGGATAAATCCACCACTCTCTTCTTTCCCTGTCCTTTAACCGTTTCAGCATATTCCATCAAACGATCTGTAGCTTCGGGATTTCTGTTAAAAAGGAGATCTTCGACAAGAACAAGCAATTCTTTCGGAATATCCTCATAAATCTCCATCATCCCTGCATTGACGATACCCATATCCATACCCGCTTTAATGGCATGGTATAAAAACACGGAATGAATCGCCTCTCTGATAACATTATTACCACGAAAAGCAAAAGATATATTTGAAACGCCACCACTGATTTTCACATTTGGCATTAATTTTTTAATCCCTTTGCATGCTTCAATAAAATACACTCCATAATTGCTATGTTCTTCGATACCCGTACCGATGGCAAAAATATTGGGATCAAAAATGATATCCTGCGGACGAACACCTACCTGTTCTGTAAGAATTTTATATGCCCTGTGACAAATCTCCACTTTTCTGTCGGTAGTATCCGCCTGACCATCTTCATCGAAGGCCATAACGATCATAGCGGCGCCATATCTTTTGCACAATTTAGCATGTTCAATAAAAGACTCCTCCCCTTCCTTCATCGAGATGGAATTGACGATCGACTTACCCTGAACACATTTCAAACCCGCTTCAATAACCTCCCATTTAGAAGAATCGATCATAATCGGGAGTTTGGAGATATCAGGTTCTGCAGCAATAAGGTTCAGAAAAGTGACCATTGCCTCTTTGGAATCGAGGAGTCCCTCATCCATATTCACATCAATAACCTGCGCTCCTCCTTCTACCTGCTGACGTGCAACGGAGAGAGCATCTTCATAATTGCCGTTTTTAATTAATCGTGCAAATTTTCTTGAACCCGTTACATTAGTTCTTTCCCCAACATTTATAAAATTCAGATTTTCGCGGACAATGAGCGGTTCAAGACCGCTATACTGGGCATATTTAGATTCTTTATTTTTATTTCGCGGTCTGATTCCCTGAACGGCCTCAGCCATACACTGAATATGTTCCGGTGAAGTGCCACAACATCCGCCGATGATATTAACCATACCTGAGCTTGCAAAATCTTTAACATATCCACTCATTTCCTGGCCATCCTGATCATATTCACCAAATTCATTGGGCAATCCGGCGTTAGGGTATGCACTTATGTAGCAATCAGAGATATTGGATAAAGCTTCAATATGCGGGCGCATTTCAGTAGCACCGAGCGCACAATTCAGCCCAACGCTGAACAAGTTGGCATGACTTACAGATATCCAGAAAGCCTCTACAGTTTGACCGGAAAGTGTTCTTCCGGAAGCATCTGTAATTGTCCCTGAGACCATTACAGGAAATTCGACACCTGAATCTTCACAAAACTTATCGATAGCAAATAAAGCAGCCTTACAATTCAGAGTATCAAAAATTGTTTCAACCAGAAACAAATCACAACCACCATCTGCCAATCCTTTAGCCTGTTCATAGTAGGCATCTACCAAATCATCGAAAGTGACCGCTCTGAAACCAGGGTCATTCACATCCGGCGACATAGAAGCGGTTTTACTTGTTGGCCCAAAGGCACCTGCTACAAATCTTGGTTTGTCCGGATTTAGTTTATTATATTTCTCGCAGGCCCGTTTTGCACATTGAGCAGCAGCTACATTTATTTCATAAGCATATTCCGACAGTTGATAATCCTCCTGCGAAATAGCATTGGCATTAAAGGTATTGGTTTCGATAATATCAGCACCGGCATCGAGATAGGCTTTATGAATATTTTCAATTACATCCGGGCGTGTTATAGAAAGCAAGTCGTTATTTCCTTTAAGGTCTTGCTGAAAGTTTTCAAACTTATCCCCCTTGTAATCCTTTTCTGTTAATCCATACTCCTGAATCATTGTCCCCATAGCACCATCAATCACCATGATACGTTGCTGAACAATTTTATTAAGTTTTTCAATCGTAGTAAGGTTGGCTTCTGTCGTCAAATTTGTCATTCAATTTTCGGTTTATAATAAAGACCCATTTCATGTTATCCCGGCCAATATGTATTAAATTCACTAAGTAAATATGTTAAAATTAAAAGGTATTTTATTTTAGCGAATACAAAGGTAGGCAAAAGGTGATTATTATTTATGTAAATAATGGCAAATTTGTCCTGTTTAAGTCATTATTATAAAGATTTGATAATAACATTGTAACGAAATGCAAAATCGTTCTTATTTATTCAGAAAGGAAAGAGAACAAACATTATCACTTCTTTTTACGTTTATATTATTAAGCTATGAAATTATTATGTAAATATAAAACTTTGACCCTGAGCATTTGGATTATCATGCTTACAAGCCCTCTGTATGCACAAGCATCAGACTCTGCAGAATTAAACATGTTTTTCATAAATATTTTTGTCATTATATTATTAATGATTTTTCATGTCCCCTATACACTGCTTTCTTTTTTATTTGCAGTAAATGGGGAGAAGTTTACTGAAAAAGAAAAAAAGGACAGAAATATTATATTGACAGTTTATTCCTGTATTAACCTGCTATTTCTGATTTACGCATTTCATAATGCCATTTACTTTTTTCCTTCTCTGATTCTTGTCATTATTCCTTTTATATATTTTGCGATAGGCAACCTGAATAATTCCAAACCATTATTGAACTGGATTTTATCACTTGCATACATCCTGAATGTAGCGCTTTTTGTTTCCGGCGGGTCGGAGAATTATAATGGCTTCGGTCCAAAAAGTGGGGAATACATTCATTATTACGATATCGACAAAAAAAACATAAGAACGATTGAGATTTACAGTTATGGCCTCAGAGAAGGCGAATACAAGGAGTTCCATGAAAATGGTCAGCTATCTGCCTTAATGCATTACAAAGACGATTCACTTTCAGGTCAGGCAAAGGAATACTACGACAACGGGCATCTAAAATCTTCCTATTATTACCTCAACAATGAAATTGAGGGTGAATTTCTTTCTTTTTACAGAAATAAAAAGCCTGAATCCAACAGAAAATTCAAAAATGGCCTTTTGGATGGGATAGAAAAAGTCTACTATGAGAATGGTGAATTAAGCAGTCTTTTTAACTATAGTAAAGGTGTAAAATCTGGTATCTGCAAAGAATTTTATCCTAATGGAAAATTAAAAAGCTCCTGTATTTACAGTGACAAGCCTCATGATTGTTCCGTCTACTATTCAGATGGACAAATCAAGGAAAAAGGAGAATGCATGGGAAGTCAGAAGGTAGGACTTTGGGAAAAGTATCATGAAAACGGCGTGATTTCAGAAACCGGGTATTATGCAACAAGTGATTATACAGAATCGATGAAACACGGTTTATGGAAAACCTATTACCCTAATGGACAACTCCGGACAACAGGAGAATATGCCAAAGGAATCCGTCATGGTCAATGGATAAAATACTATTCGGATGGAAAAGAGAGTGATTCCAGGATTTATTAATCTTTTGCATATTCATTATGGGATAATTCAGTTAATTCTCCCATATTAAAAATTTCTGTTTTTATAAAATTCCCCTCCCTGTCAAAGTGGATCCATTTTCCATGTTTGAGACTTTTTTCCGAATTATTTCTTTCTAAAACGGAACCGGAATTATTGGAATAATTAAAATAATTACCTTCATTTTTTAATTGGCCATTATCATAATAATATTTCCATTCACCTACTTTCACCTCTTCAGCAGGTTCAGATGAAAGACCGTCAATCGCTTCTTTATTTTGTACAGAAATACATTTACCTCTGGATTTTTCCAGGCCATTTTGAAAGAAACAAACAGCGTCTCCCTGCATGTTCCCATCAATAAAATTATAGATACAAGAAAGGATACCTGAGGGGTAAAAATGTTTCCAAGTTCCATCCTTAAGCCCTTTTGAGTTATAAAACCCATTAACAGACAATTTCCCGTCTTCAAAAAATGCCGAATATTCACCATTTCTTACGACACCATTCAAACGCATTCTTTCTAAAAGAATATCATACCTATAGTAGCTGAGTTCAGTAAGAGAATCAGAAGATGAATACATCCGATATTCAAATCTGGAAGTATCACTTTCATGCACAATAATTAAATCATTCTGGGCATGAACAATGCAGGTAAGAAAAAACATGAAGGCAATTATAAAGTATTTCATAGATAAAATGGGGGGGATATTTTTTTTAAATAATGCTGCCTGCACTAATGGGTACAAAAAAAATGCCCAACTTTTCAAAGTTGAGCATTTTCAATTTTCTGAAGGCAGTCAGTTCTTAATCCAACTTGCCTCCTCTTTTCCATCCTTTATCTGAATGCCTATTTTTTGCAATTTATCCCGGATGAGATCGCTTGTTGCCCAATCTTTCTGTGATCGGGCAGACTGTCTGAGTTCTATAATCACTTTCATCGCCTCATCCAGCAAATTACTGCCATCTTCATCCTCTACATTTTTTGTTTCATCGAGCAATCCAAAAATTTCAAAAATAAAATCATGAAAGACCTGCTTTGTTCTTTCGAGGGTTGCCTTACTTATTGCAGACATTTCCATCCTGCCGTTTTTCAGAGAGTTGATTTTAGGAATAATAATGTTCAGTTTTGCCAATGCAGCGGCAGTATTAAAGTCATCACTCATAGCCTCGAAGGCAAGGTCCAGCATTTTGTTTATTTGCGCATCATCCCCTGTCAACTCCTCATCGACATCATGTTGTAGTCCTTCAAGAATTTGCCAGGCTTCCATTAAACGGAGATATCCTTTTTCTGCGGCCTGCAAACCTTTTTCGGTAATATTCAAAGTGCTTGCATAGTGTGCCTGTAGCATAAAGAATTTTACTGCCATCGGACTATAGGCCTTACTGAGAATGTCATTATTACCCGTAAATAATTCATGAGGTAATATAGAATTCCCTTTACTCTTACTCATTTTTTTTCCATTCAGCACCAGCATATTGGTATGCAACCAATATTTAACAGGCTGACATCCACAGGCCCCTACATTTTGAGCCACTTCATTTTCGTGGTGTGGGAATTGTAAATCCATTCCCCCACCATGAATATCAAAATAATCTCCAAGGTATTTAGTACTCATTGCGGAACACTCAAGGTGCCATCCGGGGAACCCTACTGACCAGGGAGAAGGCCATTTCATAATATCGCGAGGGCCTGCTTTTATCCAAATAGCAAAATCCGAAGAATGTCGCTTTTCGGACTGATTTTTCAGATCATCCCGGGTTTCTGTAAGCAAATCGTCCTGTTTTTTACCTGATATAGTCCCGTAATTATAAACGTCCTTGCCCTCTTTCACCAACTTTTGAGTATCGAAATAGACCGAACCATTTTGTTCATAAGCATAGCCATTAGCCAGAATATCCTTTACCATCTCAATTTGTTCGATCAGATGACCGGTTGCTGTGGGTTCAATACTGGGCGACAGGGTATTCATCTGATGCATTACACTATGAAAAAGGTTGGTATACTTCTGCACTATTTCCATAGGTTCGAGTTGTTCGATCCTTGCTTGTTTTTCAATCTTACCCTCTTCCCCCTCATCCACATCGCCTACCAAATGTCCTACATCAGTAATATTGCGGACATAGCGGACTTTGTAGCCCAGATACATAAGATAACGATAAATAATATCGAAGGAAGAAAAAGTACGGCAGTTTCCCAGATGAACCTCGTTGTAAACAGTAGGACCACAAACATACATACCGACATAACCGGGAGTGAGTGGTTCAAATTTTTCTTTCTTACGGCTAAGGGTATTCATTACCGTCAATTCATACCTGGGTTTAAAATCTTTTTCCATTGTACTTTTTATAATTAATAAAATTTAAGTTCAGATTTGTTGATACACTTCAATGAATCTGTAAAAGTATAAAAAACTGTTCAGAATTCATGCTTACAGTTTATAAACTGAAATAGTTTTCTGAATCTTTTATTTACGAGAATTATTTTTTAGTGTTTATATTAAGTCATACATATTTTAAAATAAATTCGGACATCAATCTGAAAGTTAGATCTTGTGCCTGAATATGTGGGCTGTGTCCACAGTTATCTAAAATTTGTCCTTCTGTTTTTCCATCAATTCCATTCATTATTGATTTAAATTGTTCTTCCGTGGCATATTCATCATTTTCACCCTGCAACAAAAGGCAGGGGCATTCTATCCTGTGCAATTCCCCGCTTATATTCCAGCTACGGAAACTTTTTCGTAGCCAGGTATCCGACCATGAACGGAATACTTCTTCTGCCTTTTTTCCATGGTATCTTTCAAGTTTCTTCAACATTTTATTGTCAAAAGCATCTGTTGCAGCCTGAATTGCTTCAATAGTAATATCTTCGACATATACATGTGGCGATTCACCCAAAACTAAACAATCTGCATATTTTGAAGCATGTAAGAGTGCAATTGTTGCGCCATCGCTATGACCGACAAGCACAGGCTTTCTTATTTGAAGTTTTTCCAGAAGTGCGGGCAAAAAATCAAAGGCCTCAGTCTCCAGATAATCGTCCGGTCTTGGCAGGTCATGAATATCCGACTTTCCATATCCCTGCCTGTCAAAAACTACTGCATTCATTCCGGTAACTTCGGTCAATTTCAGGGGAAAATCTTTCCAGAATTCAATACAGCCAAG
>CAJQOX010000296.1 GCA_905480075.1 uncultured Aureispira sp.
GACATAAATATTAGTTGTTTAACATTTTTTTGATGCCTTTTTTGTTGCTTAATTTGCCTTTTGTGAATTTATATGCTAATTATTCAGTTTTTCTCAATTGGTTAAGGCAACAAATACAATTTTGACTACGTTATCTTTGTATCTGAGTCAAATCAGGTCCAATTGTTAAATTTTTGTAATAAAAATAACCGCTTCTCTGTAACTTTTTATTTTGCTCAGAGAGGTCCAAAGATTAGATATGTTCAAAACTTTATACTTGCACGCAAAACAGTCATGCCCTATGTTACGTTGTAAAAAATTATTCTCCTCCAATTTGTTTAACATTTTCTTGTTGTTTGGCATTTTGTCTTTTGGAGCTCAGGATGCCAAAGCTACTCATGCCCTCGGCGCTGATTTAACTTATATTTGTGTTGGTCCTAATCAATACGCTATTACACTTAATATCTACAGAGATTGTAATGGTGTCAGATTGCCTAATACACGTACTGTGAGTTTTTCCGGGACCAATTGTGCCGGCTCCTTTACTGTCAACTCTACTACTCCTGGAAATAATAATACTAGTGGCGGTTTGGATATTACTCCGCTTTGTCCTACACAGCTATCTTCCTGTAATAATGGCAATGGTACTTTTGGTGTCGAACAACATTCCTATACTGCTATTGTTACTGTTCCGGCAGGTTGTGTCGATATTACTTTTTCATGGAGAATGTGTTGCAGGAACAATGCTATAACCACTTTGAATAATCCTGGGAATGAACAAATGTACGTTGAGTCCTTTCTCAGTAATAATACCACTCCCTGTAATAATTCCCCTATATTTCTCAATCCCCCGGCTGCCTTTACCTGTGTGAATAATACGGTGTTCTATAATCATGGAGCGGTCGACTTTGATGGGGACTCCCTTAGCTTCTCCCTGGCAGATTGTCTCGATAATTCCGGAAATATTGTTAACTATTCCGGCCCGAATTCCGGTACTAATCCCTTTGGAAATGGTATACCGGTAACTATTGATCCCGGAACAGGTGCTATTACTTTTACCCCTAACGCTTCACTCGTTGGGGTTTTATGTGTCTTGGTCGAAGAGTACAGAAATGGTGTGCTCATCGGTTCTGTTGTCAGAGATATTCAATTTCGTGTTCTTAATTGTACCAATACTTCACCTGTGTTATCAGGTGTCAATGGTGCCGGGATTGATTCTATCGACTTTATTACCTCCGCATGTTTTGGTACGCAGATCTGTTTTGATGTGGTCGGTTCTGACCCTCCTAATCCGGGTGATGTACTTACAATGACTTACGATAATGCTATTTCTGGCAGTACCTTTACTGTTTCAGGTCCTGGTGTTCCTTCTGGTAATCAGATTACAGGTACCTTCTGTTGGACTCCAACGGTTTTTGATCTCGGTACACATACATTTACTATTACTATCTTTGATGATGCTTGCCCGCTTGTTGGTACTAATACCTTTACGTATGTAGTTAATGTTATTACCAACCCTAATGATCCTGTTAATGCCGGAAATGATATACCAATTTGTTTTGGTGATACAGCAGATCTTTTAGCAACATCTACCTCGCCTAACATTGTTAGTTACTCATGGTCTCCCGCGATTGGTCTTTCTGATCCGAATATTCCAAATCCGGAAGCTTTCCCTCCTTCTACAACTTGTTATACTGTAACACTATTGTATAATGATGGATGTTCTTCCACGGATAATGTTTGTGTAGTCGTAACGGATGACCCTCCTCTTTCTGTTGCTCCTAATAATATAAATGCATGTGGTGGTTCTTCTATTACCCTTTCAGGTACTACAGATGCTATTGGAATGAATTTCGAATTTACTGAATTACCTCCTTTAGGAACAAATACTGTTTTTAATGGTATTGTACCAGGTGCAACTGCTACTGTACCGATAACTATGCCAACTAATCCAGGTACCTATCAGTGGCAGGTTACCGTTACCAATCCAGTCACAAATTGTCAGACAACTGAAAATATTACCCTTACTGTTGGGGTTATTCCTACTGAACCTGCCTGTAGAAATATCTATGCTTCAACCACAGGTTCTGCGGCTGCTGCAGGCAATCAGTTTGATCCCGTTACCCTCGAAGAAGCACTCCTGAGGTCTGCTTGTAATCTCTCTGTTATCAAGGTCGCAACAGGTACATATAATGTAGATAATGCATTAAATATTACATCTCTGCTTACGCTTGAAGGTGGATTTATTGAGGCTCAGGGCTGGCTGAAAACTTCTGAAGTAGGTGCTACTACTATCAATCGTTCGACGGCCAATCCCGGTGGTGTACTTAATACAGACCAACATATAACGGCACTTGAAATGTTCGGTGCTACTGGCTTCAGATTACAAGATTTAACAATTACTACGGATGATGCAAATATTCCCGGGATGTCAACCTATGGTATCTTTATGAATAACGCATCCGAATATAATATTACACGTTGCTTTATATCTCCTGGTGATGCTTTTGATGGTACCCAAGGTGGTTCTTCCTGTATTGTACCAAGTGCTTTTATGAATGGTGATCCGGGGTCCAATGGGGACGATGGTCTTCCTAATACAGTCTCACAGACTGTTTGTGGTGGTAACGCAGGTGTTGCAGGTGGTACTTCATGTGGTTCAGGAGGTTTTTATGTTCCAGGTGCAGGAGGTTGTTCTGCTGCTACACCGGATGGATCTGATGGTGCTGGTCCTCTTTTGGGGGTTGGCGTCGTTGATGGTGGAACTGGTGGCGGTGGCGGTCGTGGAGGTCCTGATGCTACAAATGGTGGTAATGGAGGTTCAGGTGCCGGTGGTGGTACTCCTTTGAATCCTCCCTTTTCAGGCTGTTCAGCCACTGCGACAGGTGTCGGCCCTTCCGTTACCGGTGGTTCAGGAGGAACTCCAAATGCCTTCCCTGATGGTTCAGGTTTTAATACCGGATCTGCAGGTACTAACGGAACTCCTGGTATTGATGGTACCGATGGATGTGTAGGTGCTGCAGGTGCTCCCGGTGATCCTAATATTTGTGGCCGCTTTGTTATTGGTGCTCAAGGGGGCACTGGTATGCATGGTGCCGGTGGTTCCGGTGGCGGTGGCGGTGGCGGTGGCGGTGGCCAATCTCAAGCTACAACTGGTACCGGAAACGGTGGCGGTGGCGGTGGAAACGGTGGCGCTGGTGGATTTGGTGGTACTGGTGGATTTGGCGGCGGTGGTTCTTTTGGAATCTATATGTGTGATAATGGGGCCAATGGCTTTATTGAGCATTGTTTTGTTGAAGCCGGAAACTTTGGTGCAGGTGGTATTGGTGGCTCTGGTGAAACAGGAGGAATTGGAGGAGCTGGTGGACTTGGAGGAACTGTTACCGGGGCGTCTGAAATTAGTGTCGGTGGTGATGGTGGCAAAGGTGGAGATGGTGGAGATGGTGGAGATGGTGGTAATGGAGCATTAGGTGTCTCTATTGATATTAACTGCGTTAGTTGTTCTGTTATTCCTGTAACTCAGGATTCTACCTATGAACTATTTAATCAGCAAATTATTTTTGTAGAAAATACCAATTGTACGAATGCTCCAGTTATGTTCTGGGATTCTTCTACTATGGTTTCTTTATTCCATCCTCTGGATACTGCTACACCTACGCCTATCGCTATTGGTGGCTCTGCTGTTTCAGTAACCAACTGGACTTATGATGCCATTAATGGCTTCGCACAACCTCCTACAGGTACCTTTAATGCTGATACTACTTTATATGATAGTATTGGTAGATATAATATTATTCACAATACATGTAACGGTTGTCCCGCAGCAGGTGGTGCTGCAGGAACTGCACTCGAAGAATACAGAGGCTTCCACAACATAGCCTTCGATAAATCTTTTAAACCTGATATACTTAGCTCGGCTAATGTCATTGGTAACGATACTTTTCAACTTTGTTTAGGTGATTTTGCTACCTTCTCCAGTTCTGTCTTCGGGGATACAACCCGTTGGGAATTCGATGGTGCTATCACAAACCCCGGTAATGTTCAGAATGTCCCGAATACTCAGTTTAATGTGTCGGGCTTCTTTATGATCGAATTATTCCTCATTACAGATTGCTGTGGTGATACACCTATCGATACGGCTTATTTATTTGTAGACCCGATTCCGGCCGTAGTCGGGAATGGTGATCAGACTATTTGTAATGGCGAAAATGTTAATCTCGCTGTCCTTGGCTTTACGGCAAATGATACCGTAATCTGGACTCCAACTTCTGCTTTGTCTCATATTTCTATAGATTCGGTTAATGTTTCTCCCACCGTAACGACTACGTATACTGCTTCGGTATTCTCTATCGTTACCCTCGGTGGAATAACCAGGCTTTCCTGTCCCGTCTCTATTGACTATATTGTAACCGTAAATCCATTGCCGGATCCGGTTATGTCTTCTATTGATGTCCTTTGTGTTGATGATGGCGCAGCTACTGCTACTCCTCCTCCAGGCCTCTATGATTTTGTTTGGTCTAATGGTGTTACTGATAATAATCTTGCTTCAAGTACTATCGCTGGACTGCCTACAGGATCCTATTGTGTTACTGTAACGGACCTCGCGACTAATTGTGTCGATACAGGATGCATTTTTGTGAATCCTGCATCCAACTTACCGGTACTGAATGTATCTACTACTCCTATTACCTGTTTTGGTGATAATGATGGTACGGCTACTATTACTACTACCGGGGGTACTGTTGTTTCTACAGGTTATACTTATGCTATCAGTCCGGTAGTGCCTATTGCTCCTAATCCCAATCTTAACTCGTTTACGCTTACAGGATTAGCGCCGGGTACTTATTCTGTTACTTCTACGGATGAAGGTGGTTGTGTTGCTACTACTGTTTTTGATGTAACGACTCCGGATTTACTTGAACTTTTAATTATTGATACCATTCACCCACTTTGCCAGTCTACTTCTGATGGTAGAATCGAAGTAGAAGCTATTGGTGGTGAAGGTCTCTATGTTTATAACTGGTCTAATGGAACTACTGCTGATTCTGGTATCCTCGCCGGAATAGATACAGGGTTTTATTGTGTTACTGTTGTTGATGAAAACAATTGTTCGGAAACTTTCTGTATAAATCTTGATGCACAGGAGGTCGTAACTACTTCTTCTGTTATCAGTACGCCTATTGTCTGTAATAACGGTACTGCTTGTGTTACCGTAAATGCTGCAGGTGGTTCAGGTGCCTATGTCTATGATTGGACAGGCCCCGCTGCACCTACACCTTTCTCGACAGGTATCGATCAGGCATGTGGGTTCCCTGCTGCTACAGGTCTCTACACTGTACTTGTTACAGATGCTACCTTCGGATGTACTACTACTTCTTCGGTTTCTATTACTGAACCTTCAGCTCTTACTACTACTATTTCTTCTCAGACTAATGTGAATTGCTTTGGCGACTCTACAGGGATTGCTACGGTCGGTGCCTCTGGAGGAACTCCTAATTATTCTTACCTCTGGGATTTCGGTGTCAATCAGACAGATGCTTCTGTCGATAGTCTGCCCGAGGGTGTCTGGACAGTAACTGTTACGGATGCTACAGGTATTTGTACCTCCGTGGAATCTGTAACTATTACAGAACCTTCTACTCCTATAGATGTAACCGCTGCAATTACCTCACTGTTTAACGGACAACCTATAAGCTGTTTCGGTGCCAATGACGGTGAAGCAACGGCAACACCTTCCGGTGGTACACCTGCAGTAGGTGGTTATGTCTTTTCATGGGATGCCAATGCCGGTAATCAGAATACTGCCGTAGCAACAGGTCTTACTTTTGCCAACAGTCCTTTTGAAATCTTTGTTACGGATTCCTTGCTATGTACTGATAGTGCTACTGTAGCTATTACTGAACCTACTGCTGTAACAGCCACACTTGCCAGTTCTGTATCAATTACCTGCTTCGGTGATTCAAGTGGTCAGGCTACGGTCTCAGGTACAGGTGGTACAGGGGCTTATACTTTTATTTGGTCCGATGGCCAGACTTCTGTGACTGCAACTGGTCTCCGTGTAGCAAATAATCCTTACTGTGTAACGGTAACGGATGCTAACCTGTGTACGGATGTGCTTTGCATCTCTATTACACAACCTGCTTCTGTACTGACTTCTGCAGCTGATGTGTTCCAACATCCTAATTGTAATGGCTTCTCAGACGGTGTCGTCTTTGCTACTGCCTCAGGGGGGACAGGAACTATATCTTTCGATTGGACAGGTGGGGCAGCTACAGGAGAAACTACTGATACGGTTACCGGATTACCGGATGGACAGTATTCAGTTTCTGTCTCTGATGCCAACGGATGTTCTAATGTTCATGGGGTTACTTTAACCGAACCCTCTGAAGTAACAGCCACTATATCGAACTTTACTAATGTCATTTGTAATGGTACAGCAACAGGTACTGCTACGGTAGCTGGTTCAGGGGGTAATATTCCCACTTCCTATACTTTTCAATGGGATGTCGCTGCCAATAATCAGACTACTGCTACTGCTACCGGACTTACTGTTGGTAATTATTGTGTAACGGTGTCTGATGACAGTCTTTGTATTGGAGTTGTTTGTGTAAATATTACAGAACCTCCATTGCTTACTGCTGCAACTTCTGTAGTCCTTAACCCGGCCTTTAACGGTGCTGATATCAGCTGTTTCGGTGCTTCTGATGGTAGTGTCGCTGCTGTAGGTACCGATGGAACGCCCTTTACTGTAGGAGAACCTTATACGTATACCTGGATTCCTGCCGGAGCATCAGATACACTCACCGGACAGCCCGCAGGTACTTATACGGTAATAATTACCGATTCTCTGGGTTGTACTGCTTCCTCTTCCGTAACAATTGTTGCCCCGACTCCTGTAGTTGCTTCAATTGCCTCTTCTTCTAATGTTGATTGTTTCGGTGCCACTACAGGTTCTGCTACCGCAGCAGGAACAGGTGGTACTGGTGGATATAGTTTTTTATGGGATACTCCCCTTGCAGGAGCTACAAACCCAAATCTGGGTGCTGGTAATTTCTGTGTAACGGTAACTGATGATAATGGCTGTTTCGATGCTACTTGTGTAACAATAACGCAACCTTCTTCAGCGGTTTCGGGAGTTATCAATATAGATTCTACTGTAACCTGCTTCAATGGCAGTGATGCCGGTGTACATATTGTAGCTGCTGGTGGAACGCCTGCCTTGATAAATAATGCCAGTGGTACTGGTTATACTTATAATTGGACCAATTCTTCCACAGATATTTTCTCTACAGGTCTTAGTGTTGGGCAGCCTTGTGTTACTATTACGGATTCATTAGGTTGCTCGGATATTGTCTGTGTAACTATAACAGAACCAACTGAAGTGACCGCAACAATTACTGCCACTCAGGATATTAATTGTAATGGTGATGCCTCCGGTACTGCTACTGTAGCAGGTTCCGGCGGAACACTCCCGGGGTATGATGTTATCTGGGATAATGGTCAGACGGACCTTATTGCTACTGGTTTGGTGGCTAATATTGCTCATTGTGTAACAGTGACTGATAATAATGGTTGTCCGGCCTCTACCTGTGTTACCTTGAATCAGCCCGCTTCGGCTGTGACTGTCGGCGCTGTGGTGGTAACCAATTATAATGGCGCTGATATTAGTTGCAGTGCCTCAACAGATGGTTGTGTACAGGCTAATGGAGCTAATGGTACACCCTTTACAGTAGGTGACCCCTACTTATATAGCTGGAGTGCACCCGGAGGGAATGACGATAGCCTCTGTACGATCGGCGCAGGTTCTTATATAGTTACTATTACGGATTCTCTCGGTTGTGTAGCATCTGCCTCAGTAACTGTTACAGCTCCTGTATTGTTGACTGCTTCTGTCACTAATGTGGTGAATGTGGCTTGCTTTGGAGATTCTACAGGTTGTGCAACAGCTACGCCTGCAGGGGGAACAGGTGCCTATTCATACCTTTGGCCCGATGGTGAAACAACACAAACTAATTGTACGCTGCGCAATGGTTCGCATGTGGTTACAGTAACAGATGCCAACGGTTGTACGGTTACGGCAACAGCAGTAATCAATCAGCCTGCCTTGCCATTAAGTCTGGCAAGTGTAGTTATAACTTCCAACTTTAATGGTGAGCATATTTCCTGTAACGCGGCCGCAGATGGTGCAATCCTTGCAACTCCCTCCGGAGGTTCAGGAACGTATACCTTTATTTGGTCTAATACCGAAACTACTGCAGCACTTACAGGTCTGACAGCTGGAACTTATTGTGTTACATTAACAGATGTACCTAATGGATGTACAGATACTGCCTGTGTGACGCTTGTAGAACCTGCCGCTGTAACTGCAACAATCAGCAGTCAGTTAAATGTTGCCTGTTTTGGCGACGCTACTGGAACTGCTACTGTAGCTGGTTCAGGGGGTACTGAGTTAGGAAGCTATGATTTTATTTGGAATGCAGCTGCTGCTGGTCAGACAAACGCAACGGCAACAGGTCTTTCCGCTAATGTATTATATTGTGTAACTGTAACAGATGATAATG
>CAJQOX010000297.1 GCA_905480075.1 uncultured Aureispira sp.
CGAAATGCTAATAAAATTTCCCCTATTTAAAACTCCAGTCAAAATGGTCGATTTCCAGCAAACAGTTTTTCAAAAGGTCAATGCCATTGCGGATGTCGGTCTTGTCGGACATTTCTATTGATTGATGAACATTTCTGCAAGGGATTGATATACAACCAGCTATAGCACCATCGGTGCCTCTGCGTTGTATCCCCGCTGTATCGGTGCCTCCACCGGTAAGTACTTCAGGCTGCCATTTTATATCGTGCTTGTTGGCAGTCTCTTTCATGAAACGAACCATCCTGTAGTCACAAACAGTAGAACTGTCCATTATCTTAATAGCAGCACCCTCACCCAATGAGGTGATTCTTTCGTGTGCCTGCGCACCGGGAACATCAAAGGCTATTGTTATATCTATTCCAAAACCAAAGTGGGGATTGACCTTTTGTGCAGCGACACTCGCACCCCGGATACCTATTTCTTCCTGAACGGTAAATACACCATATACATCATAGGGTACGCTCTTGTCTTTAAGCTCTCTGAAGGTTTCAAAAAGCATATATACTGCCAGCCGGTTGTCAAGCGATTTTGAGTTGACACAGTTGCCCATTTCTATCAATTCGCGTTCCCTTGTAACAGGGTCTCCCACACTTACAATTGCTTCAACTTCTTCCTTTGTCATGCCTGTATCAATAAAATAGTCTTTTATCCCCAAAGGTTTCCCCTTTTCTGCAGCCGTCATCAGATGTACCGGTTTGCAGCCCATGCAGCCCATGATGTCCTTGCTGCCATGAACAATGACCCGTTGGGCTGTCAATGTTTTTGGGTCAAACCCTCCGAGGGTATGAAAGCGTATGAACCCGCCGTCTTCAATATGTGTGACAATAAAGCTTATCTCATCCATATGCGCCCCTATCATTATCCTCCTTGCATCCTCCCCCTGTTTTGTCCCTTTTTTGACAGCATATACATTGCCCATAGCATCGGTGTATATTTCATCTACCAAAGGGGCTGTCATTTCCATAATTACTGCTCTCAGTCTTTGTTCAAAACCCGGGGCAGCAGCTATTCTGCAAAAATCACTCAGCAAGGGAACATCTATCATCTTATCCTTTTTTTACGGCGTTTTTTAATATTTTGGTAATATAACTAAAAAAAAATCAAGGGTCAAAAAATTTAAGCCGGCAACTTTTATTTTTTTGAATTTTATTGGAAACAGCGAGAATTAATTATTGATAGCAGAACCCTGACTTCATAGAAGGATTATTTGATTAATGTGATTTAAGGATAAATAAAAAGATGTTAATAATAATATAACAATGAATTATAAAATCTACAACCACAACTATCGAAATCTGATAACTCATCATTTAATTCATCTCATCAATTAAATCCCGAAAATCTAAACAATCAGATAATCTGCGTCAGCGATGTGAAGTAGTGTTGCCGAAGGCAACAGCCCGAAGGGCCGAGCATCAGCGAGCTGCGAAACGTAGCGCCCGGACGCCCTTATTTTAATTATGAATTCGAAAAATCATGTAATAAACCGAAGGTTCAGAGAAGCTAATTATGAATTATGAATTATGAAGTATGAAGTGATCTGAGGTCTGAGATTCAATAATATAAAATTCCATCGTCTTGATATCTACCAAAATTTACCATAAATGTCTGACCTGAATTTTATGATGAAAAGGTTTAAAGACAGTAATCTGATTCAAAAAGCTATCAAATCAGCTCGACTCAAAAAGAGAAGAGATTTTAAAAGTAATGACCAACATAATAGTCATAAGTAGTAAGTCATAAGTAAAATTTGCTTCGCAATTTTTTCTACTTTCTACTTTCTACTAAAAAAAACCAAAGGCTGAAAACACTCCTTTTAATCCCAAAACTACAGTGGTCAGAATAATTATAATACCCATAAGGTTAGCCCATTTGGAATTAATGTGTTTTCCCATTATCTCCTTGTCGTTCATGACCCAAAGCAAGAACAGGGCAACCACAGGCAATAATAAACCGTTGGCCACCTGTGCAAATAATATAACAGCGGTAGGTTTGAAGCCCAGGCAGGAAAAAATGATGCCCGCCAGCAAAACCAACAACCAGACAATCCTGAATTTCAATGCTTTCATGTCTTTCTCCCATCCCAATATCTCGGAGGTGGCAAAGGCGGCGGCCAAAGGGGCGGTTATTGCTGAGGACAAGCCGGCAGCTAAAAACCCAAAGGCCAGAAAAAGCTCCGACCAACTGCCCATCAATGCGGTCAATCCACCGGCAAGATCTGCAGCACTCTTTACTTCTTTGTCTACTCCTTCAAAGGCTACGGCAGCAGATATCATGATAGACATACTGATGATTCCGCCCAAAATAACAGAAAAAATAGTGTCCCATCTCGATTTTTGAAGGTCTGCCGCTCCGGACCATCTCTGTTGTACGCCCGAGGCATGCAAAAAAAGGTTGTAGGGAACTACGGTAGTGCCTATCAGCCCTACTACCATCAGCAAAGACCCCTCGGGAAGGGAAGGAATTAACAAACCCCTCAATACCTGACCTAAGTCGGGGCCTGATGCAATACAGGAGGCCATAAATATCATGCCCATCAGGGCTACCAGCCCAAGTAGAAATTTTTCTATCAACTTGTATTGACCTTTGTACAATAATAAAAAGGCTATGAGCCCGATAATTAATATCAGAGGATTGAATGCCCAGTCCTTTGCCTGTTCATTAAAGCCAAGCACCGCTCCACTGATATTTCCGGCCTCATAGGCTGCATTGCCTATCAGTATTGCGCCAAGTATCAGGGCTGATGCAAGAAACCTGCCTGCCTTATGTGTTATTTTTCTTCTTACGGCAGTTCCGATCCCCAGGCTTCCTATTACACCTAAACGGGCTGACATTTCCTGTAATATGACAGTGGCTATGACGGAAAAAACTATAGCCCAGAGCAAGGTGTATCCATAACTGCTGCCGGCAATTGTGGCAGTTGTTACGGTCCCGGGACCAATAAATGCAGCGGCTACCATGGCACCCGGACCTATGTCTTTGAGCTTTTTTAGCATCTTGGTTTTATATATTCAGGGATAGAAATAAGAGTTAATTGAAAATTATAGATTGGAATTGAAAATTAATTGCTGCAACGCTTGCTTGTCTATTCTTCCAAGGCCATCCACAGGAATCCCTTCAAGGAATTCATAAATTGCCGGTATGTCCTTTCCTTCTGCATTTTCCTCCAGCCATCCCTGCAGCATTTCCTGAGAAAGATAAGCGTTCTTTTTAATGGAAATAAAGGCTTTCATACACTGTCCGCGGCCTTCGTCAGGAATCCCGATAACAACAGCCTGATTGATCTTTGGATGATTCAACAGGATTTCCTCCATCTCTGAAGTATAGATCTTTTTATTGTTTATAATAATCAGGTCTTCCTTTTTACCACAGAGGAAAATATAGCCATCTTCATCTTTATAAGCAATGTCGCCTGTTGGTTTCCACTCCTTTTTTGTCTCTGCCCATAGTGCTCCCTTTTCTCCTGTTTCAAGCTCTCTTTTGTTGCTGTCGGTAATTTTGTGATGGAAACCGGAGATGCTTTTTCCAGAGGTTTCAGGATGTTTTTTCAGGTCTTCAGGTGTGGCAAGAAGGGAATATCCAATGTCGGAATTGCCGTATAGGTTTGCCAGCTTATTGCCTGTGCAACTAATGGTTTCCTCAACTAGTCTTCTGTTCAATGCAGAACCCACAGATATTATACTTTTAAGGTAGATAAGTTCAAGGGTTCCGTTTTTTGTTATTTTGCTCAAAACGGAAGGTGTCAAAAAGGCTATCTGTATTTTTTGTTTTAATAGGGTAGTCTTAGTTATTTCGGCATCTATGTTTTTTGTCAGGGCTATCTTTTTTCCGAGAATCAGCATATTGACAAAGGCAGTCATTCCGGTATGATGACAGATTGGCGTACCAATAAACGCATTTGGATATTTTGCCAGTTCAAGATGTTTCAGAAGTGCAAATAAGGGCTTCAGAAAAAAGGAATGGCTTTTTTTGAAGGATTCTTTTTTGCTTTTTATAAAATATATCCTTCCGTTTGTACCCCTTTTGGTTCTTTTTTTATTTGTTCGGTCCGATAAACTGTCTATCGATTCAAATGTCAGGTGTGCCGACAAGACGGATGGTTTATCTGTAAAAGAATTTTCAATGACTTCCCAGAATTCTATATCATAAATTATCAGGTCATATTCATCTTTATCCAATAATGTCTTTTTATCCTCATCTGACATCCCCGTATTAAATAAATGGACTTCAGCGCCAAGGTAGGACAATGCAATCAGGGATTTGACCAAAGGGCAGTGGTTCCGGCAAAGAATCGCCACCTTGCTGCGATCCCTTATGTTGTAATCTTTTTGAAGACTGCCGGCAAGTTGTCGCGTTTTTTTGTATAATTCCCGAAAATTCAGATCTCCTGCATTATCATTTACAGCAATTTTTTGAGGGTTTACCTTTGAGGAAAAACGCAGAATAGTCATCAGGTTACTTCCGCAAAGTAAAAAGGAACTCAGCAGCCTGAAAAATCCTGTGGGAGATATAAAATTAGCCCTGTATAATTGTCCGGTAAGTCTGAACATATTATTTAACTGAAATAGGAGGTGGTGAAATGAAATTGTAAGTAGCTCTAACAATTAATAACTTAAATGTAAGATAAAGCAAAAAATACAATTATTCAATTTCTACAGGTTCTCAGGCAAATAAAATACTTTTAATTTATTATAGTCTCTCGAAAAATATTCCTTGAGTATGCCTACATAATAGTTGTAGGGCTTGTGCTGAAAAAAGGCAGGTTCGGGCTTGTAGTAATCCCCGTTTTCATCCGGCTTGATTTTTTCAAGCTGTTTCTCCGTCATCTTTTCAGGGTCTAACTTGATCTTCGGATAGGGAAAGCCTTCAAGTTTTCTGATGTTTCCGCAATGAAAATAATTTATATCCCGCAAATAAGGGGGCATATCTACCGAGGCATAGGTTTTTGATATCATTTTTTCAATGAATCTGTTCGAAGAGGTAATGTAATCCTTGAGGTTTTTTTCGAATTTCCGGATAACCAGTTCCATTCCTAATTTTCGGATGTCAAAGGATTTTTTGCCGAACAACCACTCTTTTAGCCGTTTTTTGCTGAGAAGACTGCCTTCTTCTTCATAATGCAGCGGCATCTGAGGGACTAGGTCCTCCGGGTTGATAATGGAATAACTCATGTTGTTTTCACAATAACGGACATGATATTCTTCCGAAAATTCTCTGTTGCCGCACATCGGATTGGCAAAGGCATAGGTCTTATATACGTTTTGGGCAGATAAAACTCCCTTGGGCAGATTCTCCAGATAGGCGCGGGTCAGATGAGCTAATGCACCGCCCTGACTGTGGCCGGTAATGATGATGTTGTGTATGCCTTTTGCGTTTAATTTTTTGATCTGTTCCTTAATAGTGGGCGATAATAAAACTACAGCCAATGAATAGCCGGCATGTACAGCTGCTGTTGTGTCTTTGGCAAATTTGTAGGCATGTTTCTTCTTGTCCAGCTTTATGATTCCCGAGGCAGGTATCATAGCGGAATACATGTTCTCTACCCAACTCGATATCTGATTGGTGGAACCTCTGAAATTGATGACTGCCACATTCTTCTTTTCGTAGACCTGAAATTTATTGTCCATCCCGATTACCGGAGAGGTATATACCTTCTTGTAGTCTTTGGGTAATATTTTTGCATCCGAACCGTACAAATCCTGAAAGGTGAAACTGTTGCACATTTGTATGCAGGCTTTAAGTTCGACGGGGTCAAAACCTTCTCTTAGTTGTGAAAAAGCGTAATTACTGATACTTAAAAAAATACCTAAGAACAGAATTTGAACTGCTTTGATATTAATTTTCATTTTTGGGTGTTTTTGTTGTAATGTTCAAACCTGAGACGGACTTGTTTATACTATAATTAGTAGAATTAAGACCAAAACCTTGCCAAGGTTGAATGATTTTTGGAATTTTCTAATGACTTTTTTAACCTCAGCTGACTTTTAATCTGACCAAGATACTATTTAATTTTTTCTAGGACTTTTGTTTTGAATACTTTCCTTTCCCAAAAAAAGAGGGGAAATGTACTTTGAAGAAATCTGACTCCAACAAGTCTGAAGGGTCATGCTTTTCTTTCAATTGTACAAATTCTTCCATTTCCTCCCGGTGCATGTCTTCCAGTAAGCCGTCTTTGCAAAAACAATTCTTGGCCAGATATATCTTCCCCTTCATCCGGTAGCAGAGGTCATTCAATTCTTCATAAAAAGACATCAGAACATCTTTCTTTACATAGTCCATGAAGGTGGTATTGACATAAAAACCATCGGTATATCTCGATGCGGATAATACAAAGGGCTCATCTTTTGGTACGTACATAACATCAAACATACAGAATCTGAGTTGGTATTTGTCCAGCAATTCATAGACTTTCTTTGTGAACTCTGTTACTTTCTCTTCCCCTGCAGGAATAAAATGTGTCATCTGATATAAATGCGTTTTATAGCCGAAAATTCGCAAAAAATTACTGCAATATTTTGTCCAGTAATAATCGGGGTCAGCCCAGAAAGTGCCATGCTTTATTGCCCTGAGACCATTGATAAGCCACTTGTCATCTGCGGAACGTTGAGCATCTTTTATAAGAATCCTGTTGACCATTGAAGGGAAAAGACGGATAAAACCGTTCGCCAGCACTGCCTGATAAAAGAGAAATTTTGAGTTCTTTTTTTTCTTTTTTACTTTTCTGTATTTACGGTTATATACGGTAACTTTTGCTTGCCCCTTGTCCAGGTAAAATAAGGTAGACTGAGATCGTAATTTATCCAGACTGTCTATCTTTGCAGGCTTGCGCAGGTCCAGCTTTTTTTCCAGCGCTTCTATATCATCATGATCGGTGGTACTGATTTCCAGTTCAAAATGTTCTCCGATATGAAAGAGCTGATAGGTAATACTTACAATAAAGCCCAGCATGCCGAATCCGGAAATTGCTCCGTAAAAAAGGTCTTTGTTTTCTGTTCTCGAACACCTCAGCAATTCTCCGTTCGTACACAGGATTTCAAATTCCAGACAATAATTTCCTTCCTTGCCTACCCCCGGTGCCCACATACTGTGTGAATGTGTCGACAGGGTGCCGCCGGCTGTAGGGTGACTTCCGGTGATACAGGTATACAGAACGCTGTAATTACTGTAGGCAACATCAAGAATATCGCCCCATTTAGCTCCCGCACCTACTCTTATACTGTGATTGTTGCTATTGTATTCTATTGTATTAAAATGCCTGAGGGAAATAACCACATCACTGCCGGAGTTTTGCCGGTCGAAGGAGTTGAATCCTCCGGCAACAGCAATTTTTCTTTTCTTGTTTTTACAGTCAGCAATAATTGCCTTTAGTTCTGCAATGTTCTTAGGTGTGAACAGTTCGGCAGTTGACTTGAAAACGTTGCCATAAGACTCGTAGGTTTTTAGTTTCCCTTTCATTTTGAAAATAGATTAATTATTGATATTTAAATTAAGTGATAAATGAAAAAATTATTAAGACATGCAAATATTTTTATTGATCAGACCATTCCTTGAATTATCTGATCTGAGGAAAGAATTTGTATCTATTCTGAATGACTCAAAAGATTAAAAAAGTTTTTAATTATAAAATGTTCTTACATTATAAAACAAAAATATATTGAAATAAATGCTTTTTTCCCTATTTGTTTGTAAATTAAAGAAACCTGATAAGATTAATATTCACAACTAAACAAACCCCATATGAGAATAGGAGTAATTATTGGAAGGATAGGAGGTGTGGACGGAGTAGCACTCGAAACAGAAAAATGGATAGAAGTACTTGAGAAAATCGGACACAAGGTATTTATTATTTCCGGTGAATTTGAAAACTGGGAAATGCGCCGACCCGATCATTATCACTTCAATTTGTTGTCTTTCTTTTCTCCTGAAGCAGAATGGGAACAGCGGAAAGCTTTCTTTGAACCCACAAAATCGCCTGACCGCTTGCTTGAACATGTGGAAAAAGTGTCCGAATTGATCTTTCATGAACTCCAAAAATGGGTTAACTTCAACAATATAGATTGTATCCTTTCCGAAAATTCTTCCGCACTGCCTTGTCACCTGTCAATGGGTGTTGGAATAAAAAAACTGGTTGAAAAAACAGGGATTCCAATTGTTACTCATGACCATGATTTTCACTGGGAAAGAGGAGAAAGATACCTTTCAGAACATCCCGAAATTAATCAACTCGTTGACGATACCTTTCCGCTGCTGATACCTCATGTTAAACATGCAGTCATTAATACCTTCGGTGTTGAAACTTTCAGAGACCGCTTTGACATTGATGCCCTGTTGGTTCCCAATGTGATGGATTTTAATCAGAACTATGCTGTTCCCAATGAGGAGAACGAACTTTTTATGAGAAGACTAGGGGTTGCAAAAGGAGAAATTCCGCTGCTGCAGGTTACCCGTATCGTTCGCCGGAAAGGTATAGAAACAGCGATCTCCCTCATTGATAAGCTTAATGACAAGAAACTGAAACTCATGATCTCCGGGAATCATAATGATGATGAAAATAACACCTATTATAATGAATTGGTGGATCAGATTCACGATCTGAATTTAACCAATCAGGTGTTATTCGCTGCCGAAAAGGGAATAAAACATATAGAACTTTCCGATTTTTATGCACAGGGAAGAGCTTGTACTTATTTCAGTACCTACGAGGGTTTTGGTAATGCTTTCGTGGAAGCGGTTTTGGCTAAAAAACCAATATTTGTAAATGACTATAAACCGGTATATTCTCAGGATATAGGTTGTCACGGATTCAAAACTGTAATGATTAAAGATTCTGAACTTACAGAGGCTGCAATTAAGGATATGGCAGAAATTATTTATAACCCCGCACTCTGTGATGAAATCGCTGCCTATAATTTTGAACTTGGCAAAAAACACTTTTCTTATGAAGTGCTTGAACAAAAACTGAAATTGCTTTTCCCTTGATTTTTTATTATTCCCAAACTTAATACCCTATGCTGAAAAATATACCTTCCCCAAGAAATGTTGAGGATAGTTGTTCTCTTTCTTCCATGTTGGAAAGCCTGAAAAATGAAAAAGTAAATACTTGGTTTGATCTCGGTCTGTTGCTCGACAGAATAAGAGAAAATCCACCCCGGGCAAATTTTCCGGGTAGCCAAAAGGCTTTTAACAAACATATAAGAAAAGGAGGGGTCGGAATTCTTTCTTTTTACTTTACAATTGATGGAATTACTGTAGAAGCAGCCAAGTATAGCAGAGTACTTAAAAATATTTTCCCGAAAACTAAAATCCATTATATTGCCGGAGAAATAAAAGAGGAAGCAAATGAACTGATAGATACTCCGTACAGAAAGGAAATAAAGGAAATGGATGGCTTTGATAACTGGTCCTTGTACAATAAGTTCTTTCATGAAAAGATGCAACGTGGCAGTGCGTCTTATAATCAACTGATAATAGATTATTGGGCTCAGGTACTTTCTATTACTGAAAAACTCGGAAAGTATATAGAAGACGAAAAAATTAATCTCCTCTACATTATTAATGTATGTTCTAATCCCGGCAATGTCTCTCTTGCCCTTGCAGTAGTTCTCATCTCGGAATATATGGGGATTCCCGTTATTAACAACAACCACGATTTCTATTGGGAAGGAGGAAATAGTAAAGTGGATATCCGGACAAAAAAATTGAAAAAAGGCCCCCGGGATTTTTTCTTCCACAACGCACATGTCGGAGAGTTTTTCTCACTAATAGAAGTCCTCTTCCCCTGGGAACGAAAATCCTGGATGACGGTTAATATCAATCAGGTTCAATACGAAAGGACGGTTTTTACTAATGGACACAACCCTTCAAATGTCTTTAAAATCAGTACTGCTATTGATATAAAATCCCACCTGAATGTAAGCAAACGTTCAATAATAAGTGCTTTTAAACAGGTGGCATCGATCTTTGCAGATAAAAATGGAAACCTTACCGTTTTTGACGTAAAAAAAAATATTTCGGGCGGAAAATCATTGAAGCCTATACTCTTAGGCTATTCACGAATTCCTCATTTCGATTTTATTAGTAATAATATTGTTTTCCTTCAGCCTACAAGGGTTATCAGTAGAAAATCAATTGAAATAAATTTTAAACTTATATCAAACCTTATTCTTCGTAAAAGATTCCGTCAGAAGTTTAAGGAAAATGCTGAAATTAAAATCACTCTACTGGTTTCAGGACCTATTCCTTTGGGACAAAAGGGATATTACAAGCAACTCTTACAGGATTTTAGTGCTTTTCTTGACGGACTCCCTGAAGAATTTAGAAACCGGGTCTTTCTTGGCTTTTTATTCAGCGAATTCGACAAGGATGAATACAAGCAGAAATATAATACGCCAATTTCCATGTGGCACCTCTACCTTGTAGCATCTCTGATTCTTTTGCCAAGTCAGACCGAAGGCCGTGGCCTGCCGATACTTGAAGCAGCAGCAAGTGGGACACCAATATTTTGCAGGCAGTATGAACCCCGTGCGGTATATGAAGAGGTTATCGGGACACATCTTGAAGAAAAAGACAGGCTGAGGGTCCTTGAGTTTAAGGGCAATAAATTGTCTAAAAAAATGTTGAGAAAGGTGATTGACCAGGTCTTTTATCCTCAAAATAATATTGATGATACTTCTCATAATATTAATGTTATCAAAAACAGGTACAGCTATGAAGTCCTGGAGGAAAATATGAGAAGAATAATTTATAACCTTGCTTCTCAGTTGAAATCCTGTTCTGATAATTTAGTAATAGATTCTAAAATTGCCGGTTATTTTACTGAATACAAAAAACTGAATTACAGCGATCACGAATATTTTAATCAGATAATGAGCAACAGTAACAGGCAATACTTGCCGGGTTATGGTAAATTATCCTTTATGATTTATCTGAAATCATTAATTGACCCATCCTTTTTCAGAATCGAAGAACAACATTTCAGAGGCAGGCTATTTAAGTATGCAGTAAAAATTGAATCGACACTCAGAGAATTTACAACTTCTACCTGGAAGGAAATAATACATTATTATAATCTTATCCGAGCAGTTTTCGATTATCAGGAAGAAGAGTTTTCTATTCAACATGACCATTCAATGGCCTACAGGCACAGAAACAAAAAACGGCTTTGTTATACAGATTATACTTTTCAGGAGTTAATCGGTTTGGTAAATATGATTCATCATAAGGTGTTTTTTAATGTAACAAGAACACCACTAATTATTTCACCTCAGTTTTTTACAGATTGGGAATTGGCTTTACACCAGTTGACGAATAGTGAAGTTTTGGAAATTGATGATAGAAAGCGCCTGACAAAAATGCTCAAACTAAATGTATCAAAAGGGTATTTTCCCGGCAAATACATTAAGCACGAAATGGAGTATTTTGTCCTGCAGCCTTTCAGGTCTAGATTGAATCTTGCTATTGAAGAAGAATTGACTGAAGAGATGATCATTGCGGAAAAAGAAATGCTGAAACCTACTTATGTTTTTATTCATTTTCCTGATAAACATACCTGGTTCTCCAATACATATATCTATGAATATATTGCTAATCATGCTGAACCTGAACTGACACTCTTATTTAACCACGGGCTTGTAAAATTAGTAAAAACAGAACAGTGGTGTAATGGAGTTAATTTTGCACAAATGGGACCTGAAGCACTTAAAGTACTTTGTGAAATAAAAAAGGACAATGGCTTTCTGATTACCAATGGAGAGTCGGCAAGTGTAATGACGGATATTGTTGATATCGATCATTTTCATATCGGTAAAGCCAAAGATATTCTTACTGCTAAAATGCTCGGAATTGAACATAATAACGGCTTCGTGGAATTTGTTCCGGCCGGCGTCAGGACGACACTATCTTACCCCACACCCATTCAAACAGCTAAAGAGTTTTCTAATACGATCAATTCGCCCTACTTTAATATTCTTGCGGATAAACTGGGAGAAAAATATTTGTTAAACAGGATGAGTGATGATGCAAGAACAGGAGGTACTCCGGTGATGCAACTACTCGAAAAAATTGAAAACGAAGGTTATCATTCCGATGAGACTGGTCAGGCGGTTGAACATAGGTTTATCAGTGGTGTTTACCCTGATGGTATGGCATGGAGCGGAGTAATGGCGGAAACAAATACCCAACAATCCAATTGGAAATTCAATGCTCATTTTGCGCAGAACGGCCCCAAAAATGTTCCGGACCTGCTCGAAGAATTTGCCGTGTTGAATGCTCATACAAAACCTGTAAGCCTTGCCTGGAACGGTGGCTATATTCTCAATCCTGAATTGGTGGGCAAACTGGGCTTGCCTGAACAGTATATTGGTTCCCCTCTTGGATTGCTTATAATGAATGGCAGAATAAAATGTCCCCCTCTTTTTAATAAACCCGCTTTTATTATCTATAAAAACGGGAAGATTGACATTTCAAAGGTGAATTGCAGCGGTGGGCTAGTTGTAAAGAGCAAAGAAGGTGATTTGATCTTTAAGGGAGATGCTTATAATGAAAATAAGGATAATCTGCCTTCTTTTTATGACCTCAATCATGCAAATGATATTATTCAGACAAATGGAAAAGTAATTGTACGCCTTGCAGGAAATACTGTAAAGGAAATTATTTATTCTGGGGAACAGGATACTGTTAATTTGATTCCGGTAGGCCTTACTTTGTTAATTCCTGTTAGTATGTTTTCTGACAATATTTTTATTACAGGGAAGGATATTGAGATTTCGCTATTGCAGAATCCTGACTCCTCTGTTTTATGGAATGATGTTTCCTATGCTATAGAAGCCGGACCGATGCTTCTTGAAAATGGTGAATGTGCTATAAATATGGAGTCAGAAGGATGGAAAACCCTCAACTCTATTCATACTCAGGCTGCAAGGCTGGATTATACCGATATGAGAGGTCCTAAAATTGCTGTGGGTATCAATGATCAGGGCGACATGAAAGTGCTTGCTGTTAATGGCAGAATAAGAGAATCCGTTGGTGCTACCCATTATGATATGGCAAATATCCTCAAAGAACAAGGGCTGACCAAGGCTATGGGCTTCGACCCCGGGGGGAGCAGTACCTTGTTTGTTAACGGTGAAATTGTCAATATTTCACCTTATAATAAAAAATATGAGGAGGATATATATGCGCTCCCTCCCGAACCACGATTCGTCTCAAATATTGTAATTGGATGGACAGAGGAAAACTGACCTGCGACCTGTGATTATATGATAGCTTATGTATAAAAAAAAACCACCCCTGGGGAGGGTGGCTTTAATCTCAAAAATCAAAAATGAAACAATAGTTTAAAAGCTTAATTTCATGGGCTTAAGCTTTGTCAACTATTAAAAACAGTACAAAATCTTACGATTCACAGTTTTTAAGGTTTAGTATGCAAATGATTAGGAGTTAGTCATTTTCCCTGCGGACCACATTATGCCTTTTCAATAAAAATATTTTATTCGTCATAAAACATAATCGGGGGTTGATATCCACTACATTTGCCTCACAAAGATAGAACAAATAAAAAGTATAAACAACCCGGTTTTATGAAAGTGTCATTTGAGTGCACGAACTATACATATGAGTTAACGAACTGTACATATGAAGTAATGAAAGGAAATTTGAATGACTATTTTTTGTTCTGAAGTAAATATTCTGATGTAATTAAATCAGAAATCCCGCTTCTCCCTTTTTATCAATCCCGCCATCCATAAAACAAAGGAGAATATAAGATAGCATATAATTATAAAGCTAAGCGCAGCACCAAATCCATCCGTTGCAAAACCAACAAATATGCAAATAATACTTACTATAATAAAAGAAATACGAATCTTATTGGTCTTCCAATCAAAGTCTTTGAACTTGAAGCTAAACATTGGAATTTCTGCAATCAGAAGGTAGGATAAGGCAACCGTTACAATATAAAGAAATTGCTCGTTGAGTACAAAAGATTTTAATTCGTAAATGTCATAAAGTGTTATGAGCAATAAGCCAAGTACAAATATTGTACAGGCAGGTGTGTTTAGCCCCACAAACCCCTCAGTCTGACGAGTGTCAAGATTGAATTTGGCCAGCCGTATGCACGAAAATAAAGTGACAAGAAAACCTACCATCCCTACCATTGTCGTCCAATCCATGAAATCTACATGGTTAATAGGTATCCCTTTCGACTCATTGATCAAATAAAATAACATAGCACCAGGTACCACTCCAAAGGATACCATGTCAGCAAGAGAATCCAATTCCCTGCCCATAGGTGAACTCACTTTCAGCAATCGGGCCAACAATCCATCGGAATAATCAGCAAAAAGACACACGGCAATAAAAAAGGGAACAAGATATACCTGACCGGTGAAAATGCTGATGAAGGCCAGGCAACCACATAACAAATTAAGCAGTGTTACAGCATTCGGCAGATGTTTCAATATTTTCATCAGATCATTTAGTTATTAGAAAGGAAAACAAAAGTAAAACATAGTTATTGATTTTTACTACCTTTCGTATCTTTTTTTTTGTTTTTAGACCCTATAATAAATAATAAAGTCATTCTTAAACATTAAGAATGACTTTAAAATAAGTATAAAATAACCTATCCTAGGTGTAATTTAAAAAGGATAGCTGATAGGTTAAACTACATTTTTAATCAGCATATCTTCCTCTTCAGAGGCAAAAAGTGGAAAGTCAGACATGTATTCGTTAACTTCAGATTTTACCTGTTCGATTATTTCCTGATTTGTAATATTCATCAGCACCCGGTCTATCCATTCTACTGTTTTAAGACAATCTGCTTCTTTGAACCCACGTGTGGTCACAGCAGAAGTGCCTATGCGAATACCCGAAGTAATGAAAGGAGATTGTGTATCGAAAGGAACCATATTCTTGTTTACGGTAATGTCAGCTTTAATAAGCGTGTTTTCAGCATCCTTGCCCGTTACATTTTTGGCTCTTAAATCCAGTAACATCAGATGATTGTCTGTGCCACCGGAAATTATTTTATATCCGCACTTAACAAAGGCTTCAGCCATAGCCTGAGCATTGGCAAGTACCTGTTTTTGATAAGTGATAAATGAAGGCTGTAATGCTTCGTGAAAGGCAACGGCTTTAGCAGCAATCACATGTTCTAAGGGGCCACCCTGAATTCCGGGAAATACAGCGCCGTTCAGTAAAGTCCCTATTTTTTTGAGATTGCCACTTTTTTTCCAGCGGATGTCAAAAGGATTTTCAATGTTATTACCTACCAAAATCATCCCGCCACGTGGACCTCTTAATGTCTTATGTGTTGTTGTGGTGACGATGTGACAGTACTCCAAAGGATTTTTTAGCAAACCTGCAGCTATCAAACCGGCAGGATGTGCCATGTCACACCATAATAATGCCCCCACTTCATCCGCTATGACCCTGAATTTTTCATATTCCCATTCACGGGAGTAGGCAGAAGCACCGCATATTATCATCTTTGGCTTTTCACGTTTAGCTATTTCTGCAACCCGGTCCATGTTTACACGACCGGTTTCTTCTTCCACACCATAAAATACAGGGTTGTTTACCTTTCCTGAGAAATTAGCGGGAGAACCATGTGTCAGGTGACCACCATGTGACAGGTCAAAACCAAGAATTTTATCTCCGGGCTTAACTGCCATCAGATAAACCGCTGCATTTGCCTGTGCACCGGAATG